>CAXTYP010000055.1:0-11787 GCA_964248435.1 uncultured Acidobacteriaceae bacterium
GGCTACACGCGCTGGACCTGGCAGGTGCACTACCCCATCAACAGTTACGATGTTTCTTTGAACATTGCGAAGTACGCCCACTGGTCCGATACTTACAGCGGCGTACCGGTTAATTTTTACGCTTTGCCGGCTGACCTCGACAAAGCCAAGTCCCAGTTCGCGCAGGCGAAGGGGATGCTCGATGCCTTTCAGCATTACTTCGGCGAGTATCCATTTATCAAGGATGGTTACAAGCTGATCCAGGTGCCCTATACCGGCATGGAACATCAAAGCGCCGTGACCTATGGTAACCATTTTACAAATGGTTACTACGGCCGCGACTGGACGGGGGTCGGTATCAGCCTGCGGTTCGATTTCATTATCATTCACGAGAGCGGCCACGAATGGTTCGGCAATGCTATCTCGGCTCGCGATGTGTCGGATATGTGGATTCATGAAGGCTGGGATACTTACGCCGAGTCGCTTTATGTCGAGTATCTTTACGGCAAATCCGATGCCATTCGCTATATTAACGGGCTTAAAACAAAGGTCAAGAACCAGGCTCCAATCCTGACGGAGCGCGGCACCAATCAACAGCCCACGGAAGACCAATACTTCAAGGGTGGCCTCCTTCTTAACACGCTGCGAAACGTAGTGGATGACGACCCGAAATGGTTTACGTTGATCCGCGACTACTACCAGGCTTATAAGTACCAAACTATTGTGACGGAAGATGTAGTTGGGTTCTTTAACCAGCATACCGGCATGGATTTGACGCCGGAGTTCAACCAGTATCTAAGGCACGCCGCCCTTCCCAGGCTGGAGTTGCACTACGACCCGGTTGTACGCCGTGTTTCCTACCGCTGGAAGGTCGATGTCGATCCGTTTCGCATGCCTGTAAAGATCGGCGATGCCGCTCACCGGCGCACGATTACTCCTACGACTGACTGGCAGGTCATGCTCGAAACGTTCACTCCAGCGGAGTGGCAAAATCTCCAGGTCGCGACCGAGTTGTATTACATCGACGTGACAAAGGAAACCGGGCAGTAAGTCAGGCTGCGGTTACCACGGCAACGCGCCTGCTGAACCTGCGCTTGTAATAAGCCGTTGTCAGGACAATGCCGGGGACGCCGACCAGTGTCGGCCAGAGCCACAGCAGCATGTGAGGACCGGTGATGCCCGCAATGACCGTGACGCTGAACGCGCTCCACGCGGCAATGTAACTGCCGATAAAGTTGCCAAGATGGGTGTACCACCAGAACATCTTCTCCTGCGGCTTGAAAACGAAGCTATGCAGTTGGACATACGCCAGCCGCATGCCGACGATGCCGAAGATAAGCGGGATCACTCGCGGCATGTGCATGATATCGGGCCGAAACCAGCCGAGCACGGCCAGCGCGGCACTTGAGCACAGCGTAAAAACACCCGCGAACCAGTCAACCGGCCTGGCCCGCCCGCCGCGGGGAAGGTCCTTGAGTTTCAACACGCGATAACCGGAAAACGCTGCATAAAAGCTGAAGATGGCCACCAGGGCCAGAAACAAGACGGGCCGGTAGAACGACATGGGCAGCGCCGTGGCTGCGACCACGCCCATGCACCACAGGTACACCATGCCCCAGCGCCTGTGTTGCCGGCCGCCCTTGGCCGTTGCCAGTGCCACCGGAGCCAGCAGGAACCCGCCGAACCCCGCCGCGATATGGACGCCCAGGAGCGTTCGCATCCAGATTGGGTCATGCGCCATGGCGGTCCCCCTGGTTGCCGAGCGTAGGCGACCTTGCCGGCTGAACGCAAGGACGAATCGCGCGCAGGGAAGATCCCGGCCATCGAATCGACAACCGCAAACGGCATTACACTGGACCTATGGCCACCACCGGTCTTTCGACCCAGATCCAGCCCCTGATGCCGCAAGGCGCATTCCGCAACGAGCCCTTTTCCGACTTTTCCCATGGGCGCCATGCCCACGAGATGTCAGAGGCCCTGGCGCTGGTCGGCGACCACCTTGGGCGCGAGTACCCGTTGATCATCGGCGGCGAGCGAGTATCCACCCCTGCGAAGTTCCACTCGAGCAATCCCGCCGCGCCCGCGCAGGTCGTTGGCATCCACTCGGCCGCCGGGGCGGTTGAAGCCGATCACGCCGTGCAGGCGGCGCGAAAAGCTTTTGAATTCTGGCGCTTTTCCACCCTGGAGCAGCGGGTGGGCCTGCTGTTGCGGACCGCGCAGCTGCTGCGCGAGCGCAAATTCGAGTTCTGCGCCTGGCTGACCTTTGAGGTCGGAAAGAACTGGGCGGAGGCCGATGCCGATGTCGCCGAGTGCATCGACTTTCTGGACTTTTACGCGCGGGAGGCCATCCGGCTTGCCGGCTCGCAGACCCCCATCCAGTACCCGGGCGAGCGCGACGAACTCCACTACATCCCGCTCGGTGTCGGCGCCGTCATTCCGCCGTGGAACTTTCCACTGGCCATCATGGCGGGCATGACAGCGGCTGCCGTGGTTACGGGCAACACCGTCGTGGTGAAACCATCGCCCGACGCGCCGACGATCGCGGCCCGCTTCCTGGACCTTTTGGAAGAAGCGGGCATGCCGCCTGGGGTCGTCAACCTGATCCAGGGTGCCGCGGTGCCCGGCAACGCGCTGGTCGAGCACCCGCACGTCCGCTTCATCGCCTTTACCGGTTCCCGTGCGGTCGGCCTGCAAATACATGAAAAAGCAGCCAAACCGCGTACAGGGCAGATCTGGATCAAGCGCACCATCCTGGAGCTGGGTGGCAAGGATGCAACCGTGGTGACGGCGGATGCTGACGTGGACGAGGCAGTGGACGGGGTGCTCGCGGCGGCCTTCGGCTTTAGCGGCCAGAAATGCTCGGCCGGTTCCCGTGCGATCGTGGAAGACGTGATCTACGACACCTTTCTGGATAAAGTCCGCGAGGGCATTGAGGCGATCTCGATCGGCGACCCCCGCAAGAACCCGCGCATGGGCCCGGTGATCAACGAGGCGGCGCGAGAACGTGTGCTTGGGTATATTGAAGCAGGGAAGGCGGAAGGCCGCCTGCTGGCCGGCGGGCATGCGATCGAGACGCCGGATGGCGGCTACTACATCGAACCGACGGTGTTCGCCGATGTGCACCCGGACGCACGCATCGCGCAGGAGGAGATCTTCGGTCCGGTGCTGGCCATTCTTCGGGTAAAGAACTTTTCTGAGGCCATCACGGTCGCGAATGGGACCGAGTATGGCCTGACCGGGGCCGTGTATTCGACCGCGCCCGAAACGCTGAACCGCGCCAAGCGCGAGTTCCACGTGGGCAACCTGTACCTGAATCGCAAGTGCACGGGAGCCATGGTGGGGGCCCATCCGTTTGGCGGTTTCAACATGTCAGGCACGGACTCTAAGGCCGGCGGCCCCGACTACCTGCTGCAGTTTACCCAGGGGAAGACGGTGGCGGAGCGGTTGAAGTCTTAAAGCGGGCCCAACCCTGGCCCGAGTGGTTTGAAACTGATGCGAGCTTGACCGCACATTCCTGGAAAGAAAAGGGTAGCCAAGCTCGCACCGGTCTGCTGGTCGCGTTGCCCTGCCGGGCCTACGCCATTTGCAGGATGGCACTGCCCGCAGCTGCCGCGGCTTCAGCAAGGATGCGGTGATGAATCGTGAACAGGGCCAGTTCGAGGCGGTCCGAAACCCCGGTCTTGTCGTAAACACCGCGCAGGTAGTTCTTGATGACCTGTTCGGTAGTGCCGAGTCGCATGGCGATCTCCTTGTTTTTGCAGCCCTGGACGATCAGCGCGACGATCTTCATCTCTTTCGGGGTAAGCCGGTCGCGAACACGCGCGCCCACCAGGTCCTCATCGGGAACGGTGTTGGCGCTCGACACAGAGTGGATGGCCCGCTCGCCACGGCCGACCCGGCGTACACAGTCCACCAGCGTGGGGCCGGTGATCGAACGGAAAAAGAGCCCATGGACATGGGCAGCCAGGTAGGGCTGCTGCGGCTCGTTGTTTTCAAGGATGGCCACGCCGCGGCTGCCGACCGAGCAGATCTGCTGCATGAGTTTGTGGGGATCCTGCTTCAGAGTGGACCCGAACAGGACGGTTGCGCCTCGAAAAGTATGCAGCGCATTGTGCAGGCGCTCTGCATCCGGGCACTGCGCAATGATCCTGAAGTCGTCTTCCATCGACAACACCTTGGCAGTACCGGTCCGGAAGATGGCCTGGTTGTCAGCGAGAATAACCTTGTTCATGGTGATGATCCTTGTGGCCCTGGTGGCGAACCGGTCCCGCGTGGGCGCGGTCCGACGTATCTTGCTGATGTTTTCGCCGCGATGCTGACCTCGGCGAACAGCTGGCTCACAGAATCAAGGGAGGAAGTGTTTCAGTTTGGAACTAGTTGCACCAAGGTACTACTTCCGCCGGTTACTTTTCCAGTCGACTGGAAATTTTTGTGCTTGTTTCGTGAGCCAAGAGTATCGCGATTTGGCGGGAATGCAAGCATAATTTTCATCTTTTTTTCCTTACCACTTTCGTGGAATCTCCAATGAGGACAGCACTTCTACGACTTAGTGTGTAGTTTCTACATGAAAGGTGGCCGCCTTTGTGCACTGTTTGTGTGGCACCACACAGGTGCAACGGCAGGTGCATACAATAGCCATAGCCATGGCAAAGCCAGTCATCCTCGCGGTCGACGACGATATCAGTGTCCTGGAAGCTGTGGTCCAGGATCTTCGACGCCAATATGGGGAACATTACCGTATCCTGCGGGCCGGTTCTGGGCAGGCGGCACTTGATATTTGCGCGCAGCTGAAAGATCGCGGCGACCCGGTCGCGCTGATCATCTCTGACCAGAGAATGCCCGGTATGACGGGCGTGGCGCTGCTGGAACGGGTGCAGGCGATCTTTCCCGAGGCCAAGCGGACACTGCTGACCGCGTACGCCGACACGGAAGCCGCGATCCAAGCCATCAACAGCGCCCGCATCCACTACTACCTGACCAAGCCGTGGGATCCGCCGGAAGAGCGTTTGTACCCGGTGCTGAACGACCTGTTGGAGGCTTGGGGCAGCGGGCACAAGCCACGCTACGAGGGCTTGCAGGTGGTAGGGCTGCGCTGGGCACCACGCGACCACCAGGTGCGCGATTTTCTGACTAGAAACCAGATCCCCTTCAAGTGGCTGGACCCGGAAAAGACCGAGGATGCCGGGACGATGCTGAAGCAGTACGGCATGACGGATGCCCGGCTGCCGGCTGTGCTGTTTCCCGATGGAACCGGGATGTCGGAGCCGACCCTGCCGGAGCTCGCGGCGCGTGTCGGGCTCAAAACTTCGGCCAGGAGCGACTTTTACGACCTGGTGGTCATTGGCGGTGGTCCGGCCGGACTGGCGGCGGCGGTGTACGGCTCGTCGGAGGGGCTTCGTACCCTGCTGGTGGAGCCGCAGGCGCCAGGCGGGCAGGCCGGGTCCAGCTCCCGGATCGAGAACTACCTGGGTTTTCCCGCGGGGGTCAGCGGGGAAGACCTGGCGCGTCGCGCCATCGCCCAGGCCACGCGCTTCGGCACGGAGTTCATTACCCAGTGCGCCACCGGCATCGCGAGCAAACACGGGTACCACCACATCACGTTGGGGGATGGACGGCAGGTGACCTGCCGGGTGGGCCTGATTTCAACCGGCGTGCGCTGGCGCCGGCTGGAAGTGCCAGGAGCCGAGCGGCTGCTCAACGCCGGTGTGTATTATGGCGCGACCCTGAGCGAAGCGCCGACGTGCGCGGACGAGGAAATCCTGATCGTGGGGGGCGCAAACTCGGCCGGGCAGGCAGCGGTGCACTTTGCCAAGTTTGCGCGCAAGGTCACGATGCTGGTGCGCGGCTCGTCGCTCGATGCAAGCATGTCGAAATACTTGATCGATCAGATCGCCGCGACATCGAATATTGAGGTCGAAAGTGACACGGTCGTTGCAAGTGTGGGCGGCGAGAAGCACCTGGAGTGTATTGAAGTGAACCGTGGAGGGCAGGTTTCGGAGCGTCCGGCCCGATCGCTGTTTATCTTTATCGGCGCCGCGCCCAAGACAGGCTGGCTGCCGGATTGCGTCCTGCGCGACGAAAAGGGGTTTGTGCTTGCGGGCCCGGACCTGCGCAAGGGCGGCAAGTTGCCTTCGTGGTGGGGCGAAGACCGCGATCCTTACTTGTTGGAGACGGGGGTTCCGGGCATTTTTGTGGCCGGAGATGTCCGGCATGGGTCGGTGAAGCGAGTCGCCTCCTCGGTTGGAGAAGGGTCCATCGCGGTGCAGTTCATGCATCAATACTTGGCGCAGTTTTAGCGTCGCAGGAAGGACACACCGGCAAGCTTCTGGCCGGCCGAAAAGCTCACCATGGTCGAACCGATACAAACCGAATTCGTGCTGACACCGGCAAGACTTGACCTTGTGTTGCTGGAGCAGCTCCAGACCATTTCAACCCTTGCCGCGCTCAAGGAGGGAGACCTCCCCTGCCTTGAGGGATCGCAATGGATGTACCTCCCGGTGGGCGCGACCCTGCCTGCCATCCAGGGCGGACGCAGCCACTTTTACGCCTTGTTTAAAGGTCAAATCTCGCTGGTGAAACAGGATACGGAAGAAACTCACCTGATGATGTTTCACAGCGGTGAGGCTTTTGGAGAGGTACCGCTGCTTTCAGGACGCAGCCCCGTGCAGGCCCTGGCTCATGCTGTGCAGGCGAGCCAGTTGCTTCGCATCCCGGAAGACTCCTTTTGGAAACTGCTGGCCCAGTCGCCCCCCGTTCGGCAAGCGGTGCTTCAGAACTACACCCTGCGTTATGAAACCTACCAAGCAATGACCCTGCACCGGGAAAAGCTGGTTTCGCTTGGCACCCTAGCGGCCGGGCTGATGCACGAGCTGAACAATCCCGGCTCGGCCGCACGCCGGGCGGCCAGCCAGCTGCGGGAAAACCTGTCGCGGCTTCAGCAGATTTCGCTTCGCATGACCCGCGCTCACCTGACGGCCGACCAGATGGAATGCCTGGCCACCTTGCAGGAGCAGGTGATGGAGTTGCACCAGCCGGTGCGTCTTTCAGCCCTGGAGCAGTCAGACCGCGAGGAGGAGTTGCAGGCATGGCTTGAAGAGTTGAAGATCGAGAACCCGTGGCGCCTGGCACCGACGCTGGTCAGCGCGGGCTGGACCCATGAGGACATCAGCTGCGCGCGCCACTCGTTTCCGCCCGGCACCCTGTCAGACGCGTTGAACTATCTCGACGCCCTGATCAGCAGCATGCAGCATGTGGGCACGGTGGAGGAAAGCATCACCCGCGTGACGGACCTGGTGCTGGCGGTGAAGAAGTATGCCTATGACGACAAGCTGCGACAGCCGACCGTTGATGTGCGGGACAGCCTGCTGAGCACCCTGACGATCCTGGGTCACAAGTTTCGGGAAAAAGGGATCCGGCTGGAAACCGAATTGCCGTCATCGGAAGCCAAGATTTCCTGCGTGGGCACCGGGCTGACCCAGGTTTGGACCAACCTGCTGGACAATGCCATCGACGCGGCGCCTGAAAACGGCATGGTCGGGGTGCGTCTTTGGACCGAGAGCCAGTGGCTGTGTGTGGGGATTCGTGACAACGGTCCGGGGATCGCGCCGGAACATCGCGACCATATCTTTGAGCCGTTCTACACGACGAAAGACGTGGGCGTGGGCACGGGCCTGGGCCTGGATATTGTGCACCGTATCGTGGTCGGCAATTTCCGCGGCGAGATCGAGTTCACAAGCGAAGCGGGGAAAGGAACGGAGTTCCTGGTGCGTTTACCGGTTGCCGTGGAGAGCGGCGCGGCACCCGAAGGATGTTCAACGGCCGCGAAGCACGGTGTTGTTTAACGACCTATTCCATGGCAGCGCGTGAGCCCGGTTCATACGGGCAGCCGCAGGAGTGACGCAGGATCAATTCCACGGGCAGCACCGTGTGTTGCACCGCGTCCCTGCCGCCCTCCTGCTTCAACCGCGAAAACAGCATGCGTCCGGCGCTCAGCCCCAGCTCTTCGGCAGGCTGGCGTACCACGGTGAGGGCGGGATGGAGCAGGTCGCCGAGCTCCAGGTCGTCGAAGCCGACCAGCCGGATGTCCTCGGGCACGCGAAGCCGCAGCTGCAGCAGGGCGGACAAGGCCTGCCGCGTGGTGAGGTTGTTGGCGGAAAATAGCGCTTCGGGCCGTTCGGAGCCACGGAGGGCTTGCCGGAGAGTTTCGAGCGTGGCGCTGCCCGACGTGCATTCAAAGTTCGTGCTCGGAACAAGGCCCGCGTCGTTCATGGCGCCGGTGTAGCCGCGGCAGCGGCGGTCCATGGTATACAGGCCGGGCTTGTGCCCGAGGAAGAGAATGCGCCGGACGCCATGGCTGCGGATGAGGTGCTCCGTGGCGAGGCGTGCGCCAATCTCGTTTTCCGTTACCACCGAGTCGACCTCGCCGGCGGATTCGGCCGGCAGCGGCCGGTCCAGAGTGACAAGGGGAACTTCGCGAAACTCGGGCTCGCCGAGGCGGCACACATCCGAGCTGGCAGGGATGACGACCAGGCCCTCCACGTGGCGCTGGAGCATACGCCGGGCTTCAATGTATTCATGCGCCGAGTCGTCGTTGGTCAGGGTGAGCAGTACGGTGTAGCCGTGCTCATTGGCCACCATGTTGAGCGCATGGGCGCAGGTGGCGTAGAAGGTGTCGTGGAGATTGGGAAGCAAAAGGCCGATGGTGCGGGACTTGTAGTTGCGCAGGGCGCGCGCCATCTCGTTGGGCTGGTAGCCGAGCTCCGCAACGGCAGCGCGCACACGATCGGCGGTTTCCGGCAGCACATGTTGCGAGCCGTTGAGCACGCGCGAAACCGTCATGGTGCCGACATGGGCAGCCCGTGCAACGTCGTTCATGGTGGGTTTACGAGGCATGGGCGCTAGACCGTACGGTACACAAACGGCGGCTCCGCGCCGCCATCGCACTTGTTATCGTGAGTAGCGGGGTACCATGGCCGCTCCCAGCAGGCCCGCGTCGCTGCCCAGCATGGCGGGCAGCACGTTGGTGGCACCGGGAACAAACTGCCGGTGTAGATCGCCGTTTTGCCGGGGCATGGTGAGCCGGTACACATAGCTGGCCCGTTCCAGTTCGCGAAACAACGCCGGCGCAAACAGGTGCCAGGCTGCCGACGCCCCGCCCCCAACCACATAGAGCGGCACATTCAAGGTATTGACCAGGCCGGCCAGGTTGAGCCCCAGCGCGCGGCCCACCGTGTCGTAGACCACCAGTGCGCCCTCGTCGCCTTCTTCCGCAAAGGTAGCGACGGCATGCGCGGTCACCGGCTGGCCATGGTCGATCAGCTCCCGCGTGCGTGGCGAGCGGCCTTCAGCTGCCATTTCGCGCGCCATGCGCACGATCCCTGTCGCCGAGGCAAACAGTTCCAGGCAGCCGCGGTTGCCGCAGGCGCAGCTGATTCCGTCAGGCCAAACGGAAACATGCCCCGCTTCGCCGGCCATGCCGCGGAAACCATGCCAAATGCTTCCATCAAAGATCAGGCCGTTGCCGACACCGGTACCCAGCGTGAGCATGCACAGGGAATCGATTCCGTTATTCGCGCCCGCGCCCGCGTGGGCTTCGGCCAGGGCGGCGGCGTTGGCGTCACTCTCGATAACGACCGGCAGCGCGAGCAGGGCTTCCAGCTCGGTCTTAAGCTCGAGCGCGTTGAAGCCGGGCAGGTTGGGCGGCTGCAGCAGCCGGCCAACCGGCAATTCAATGGGCCCCGGGCTGCCGACCCCGATCCCTCCCAGCTCGCCGGGGCCGCCACACTCGTCTATTACGCGAAGAATGGCCTTCGACATATCCTCGAGCACCGTGGCCGGGCCCTCGCTGACGCGGGTGGGGATTGCAATCGAACTGAGTCGCTGCCACTCGCTCGAGTACCCTGCAATGCGCAGGTTTGTGCCGCCCATATCTACACCGACCGTAAACTTCGCCATGGGGACCGTGGAATCCTTGCCAAAGAGGATAAGGCTTGTCTTCGCAAGGGTACTATGGCCCCGTGCTTGAGCCTTGCAGGGAATGAACGAAATGTGCCCGAAGTGGCAGCCCGGGCCTGCTTTCCTCGCGAATCAGTAATGACCCTGGATCACATTTAAAGGTTCTTCTCCGTCGAGCAGCCGTTGAAGCTGTTGCCCGACAAAGTCAAAGACCCGGCCCAAAAACGCAGGGCTGGAACCGGCAATGTGCGGGGTCAGCAGCAGCCCCGGCGCTCGCCAAAGCGGGTGACCGTCGGGCAGCGGTTCCGGGTCCGTCACGTCAAGCACCGCGCGCACCTCGCGGCTTTCAAGTGCCGCGACCAACGCGTCCGTATCGACCACGCCGCCACGCGCCGCATTGACCAGCACGGCCCCACGCCGCATCCGCGCCAGCTGCGGCGCACCGATCAAGTGGTGCGTTTCCGGCGTGAGCGGGGTAATCAGCACCACGACGTCGGCCTCCGGAAGAAGTTGGTCCAGCTCCCCCGTGCCGTGAACCACGGGCTCACCATCGCGGGCTGTGCGCGCGACGCGCAGGATCTGCGCGGGCTCAAACGGAAGCAGGCGAGCCTCGATCGCTTTGCCGATCGCACCATAGCCGACGATCATTACCGTTTTGCCGGCAAGCTCTTCGATCAGCACCGGCGAGCTGGAGCCATGGGGGCTGCCGTAGGTGTCGAGCCAGAAAGCCTCGCTGTCGGCAGGGGTGATCCAGCGGCCTTCGCGCTGCAGATTGCCGTAGAACGGCAGCCATTTGAGGGCAGCCAGCACACCGGTCACCGCCCACTCCGCGGTGGCGCTGTCGTGCACCCCGCGTGCGTTGCAAAGAGTGACACCCGCCGGCAACAAAGGCTGTATCGTTTCAACCCCGGCGGACATGGTTTGCACATAGCGAGCGCGAATGCGCGTCATGATCTCCCCGGCGCTTTTGCTGAACCCCGGCGGTACCAGCATGTCCACCTCGAGCGGCTCGGTGTCGCTCAGGTTATAACGCACCACCTCCACACCCGGGGGAATGCCGGTCAGGAAACGCGAATCGATCGTGTCGGAAATCGCGACGCGGAGAGGGGAATGGAGAGAGCTGCCGGTTTCACTCATGCAGGCTTGAGTCTAGTTCTTTTGGTGGAAGACAGCGTTGTTGACATCCGGCCAGAACTCCTGGAACAGGTATACGCCGCCGTCGATGATGACATTCTGCAGCCAGCGCTGGCCGGTTTTGGTCCAGTCCTTGTCGGCGCGCGGGTAATACAGGGTCGAGATGCCGGAAGCCGCGCCGGCTCCGACGATCTCTGAAAAATTGAAGGTTTCGCCCCCACTGTCTTTGCGGGTGATCAGAGTACGGTCAAAGGCGTAAAGAGCGCGGTGCGGAATGCTGCCGTGGCCCAGCGTGTAAAAGCGCGAATCCTCGTGCGTGACTGCGGGCACGATGAACTGGACCCAGTAGTTTTCGTCGGTCTGGTCGGCAAAGGTGTGCCAGAAATAGCGGCCATAGCCCGCCGCACCCTGGTGAAACTGCGGCGTCGAGTTCTCGGCCTGGTTGACCCCGGCCAGGATCGCGGAAAACAGAACGGACGAATAATCAAAGCTTTGCTGCGTTGTGCTGGTGAACTTTTCTTTTATGCTTTGCGGCGGCAGCTTGGTATCAGCTGAAACGGCGCGGAAGTTTGGGATGATGCCCAGGATACGCTTGGTCTGCTGCGGCTGGCCTCCATTGGTGGGGTTGACCGGGCCGTTCGGCGTGGGCTGCGTGGGGGTAGTCTGCTTTTCGAGCTGGTGCGCGTTGTCGTCCTGCTGCGCCGCCAGCAGGGCCGAAGG
>CAXTYP010000056.1:0-11771 GCA_964248435.1 uncultured Acidobacteriaceae bacterium
GAGCCGGCCCGCCGAAGGGAAATCCCGGAGGCGGTAGGAGAGCCAGGCGGCGCGCCAGTGGGCATTATCGGCGTTCTTGGAATCAGGGAAGCGCCGGGCCAGCTCGAGATAGTAGGGGATGGCCGAAGGGTAATCCTTGCGCAGCATGTACAGGTTGCCGCTAGAAAACAGGGCCTCGGCCAGCCACGGGCTTGCAGGAAAGCGCGATCGAAGCTGGGCGATAAGCGATTGCTGCTGGGCGAGGTCGTTGTCCGAGCGGGCGACCTCCATCAGGAGGTAGAGCCGGTGCGCGCCGTTCTCGTTAGGCGTGTCGGGGATGGCCGCCAGCGAGGCTGCCGAGAGCCGTTTGAGCTTTTGGTCGCAGGCCGCCGCCGACAGCAGCAGGCTGTCGCGCTCAGTCGCATTCAGCGAGGAGTCAAGCCCAAGCGCACGGAACTCGGCCGCAGCTTCCAGGTACTTGCCGCCGTTGAAGAGTGCATCGGCGTGGTGGCGGCGCTCACCGAGCGAAAGTGCCAGCCACTCGCCCGTGCTCTGGAGATGCAATTGCGCCGCGTTGGCCTCGGGGCTCAAGGGAGCTTCATCGAGCACACGCCGGTATAGGACGAGAGCGGTGGCGTTGTCGCCCAGCGCACCCTGTGTCTTGGCCTCCGCAAGCAGGTAGTCAGGCTTGCCGGCCAAGGGCTCGTTTGCATGCGCGCGCAGAATCAGAAGGGCATGGTCGGGCTGGTTCTGCGCAAGCAGCAGGTTTGCCTCAAGCACCGGGACCTGCGGCGTGAAGATGCTGTCCGGGTACTTTGCCGCAAAGCTGCTCAGGATCAGGTCAGCAGCAGGCAGCTGGTTGGACTGGAGGTCGCTCTGCGCGGCGAAGTAGTCGGCGTAGTCGTCAAGCGAGTTGCCGGCGGTGTCGGCACTGCGCAGGGCAGCCAAAGCCTCCGTGTAGCGGTGGTCCAGCAGGTAGGCGTGGCCCAGGGCAAGAAAGGCGGCGGCCGCGGCTGGACCGGTGTGGCTGTTGGCATACGCCTGCACCCCGGCGTAGGCCGCGGGGCTGCGATAGTTGCCGAGCTGCTGGGCCATGGGCCGCAGCTGTTCCGACGCGACAAAGGCATGCTGCAGTTGCGCGGTTTTCGCCGCCTGGCGCGCTGTCAGTACCCGGTGCCGTCCCCTGCGCTTCACGATCACCACGCGGTGGAGCCGACCTCGCTCCGCATGGTGGCGTTCATGCTCAAACGTTGGGGCCAGGCGTCCATGGCGGGTGGCCCCAGCCCCATGTCCGCTCCTGTGCGGGCCTCCACGTGCGCTTTCAGGTGCGCCGGTTCTTCCTGCTTTTGCCGTCTTTGCCGGCTGCTTGTGGTGTGGCGCGAGCGCCCGGGCCGTTGTACCCCGCAGAGTGGGCAGCAGCGTCGCCGCGCACAGCATCAGCACCGGCGCGACGCGGAGCAGGCTGGGGAACAGAAAGGAGGGGGGGCGGCGGCTCACGTGGGAAGTCCTCACCTTTAAGAGTAAGGGAGAGCGAGTCGCCGCCTCCGCCGAAAAGCGCCATGGAGGTCACCGTCGTACCGTTTCGGGAACGGGCGGCGCCCCGTGCCCTTTTTGGAGAGGACGCAATCAAGAGCTTTGTCCGGACGGCTGTAGCTGCCGGTTGGAGCCTGTAGCATGGGAACGGAGGGCGTTTTTCGCCCCAATGAACGAAAGGGATGCGAGAAACTGAAACCTATGCCCCCTATCCAATCATCTTTGAGTAAGCCGGAGGACAGCCAGGGCAACGGTGCGCCGCCGATCGCGCAAGCGGCAGTTGAAGAGCACCCCGACGTCCGGCTGGTGAACCTGGCCAAGAACGGCGATGTGCAGGCCTTTGAAAAGTTGGTGAAGCAGTACGATCGCCAGGTGTTTCGCATTGCGCAGCACATCACGCAAAACCGCGAAGACGCGGAAGACGTGGTGCAGGACGCATTTTTGAAAGCGTACGAAAAGCTGAACCAGTTTCAGGGCAACTCAAAGTTTTACACATGGCTGGTGCGGATCGCGGTCAACGAAAGCCTGATGCGGTTGCGAAAACGGCGCACGGGCAAGATGGTCTCGATTGACGAAGACGTGGAAACCGAGGAAGGCTCCATGCCGCGCGAGTTGGCGGACTGGGGGCCAAGCCCGGAACAACAGTATGGGCAGTCAGAGCTGGCCGAGATCCTGAAAAAAACGGTGAACGGCCTGCCGCCGGGTTTTCGAGTGGTGTTTGTGTTGCGCGATGTGGAAGGGCTTTCAACCGAGGAAACAGCGGAGTCGCTGGGGTTGAGCGTGCCGGCTGTGAAATCGCGACTGTTGCGGGCCCGTTTGCAGCTGCGGGAGCGGCTTAATCGCTACTTCGGCAACCGGCCCGTGGATGGACTTGGGAAACGAGAAGGAAAAGGCGGCGCAAAGTGATCTGCTCTGAGTTTCTGCTGCACCTCGACGACCTGCTGGACGGCACGGTCGACCCTGCTTTGCGTGCCCTGCTGGAAACGCACATGGGCTCGTGCGAGCACTGCACCATCACGGTCACCACCACGCGCAAAACGATCGAGGTTTACCGGTCCAACGTGTTGTACGACCTGCCGGATAGCTTGCGCGACCGGCTGCAGGCGGCCATTCTCGCGAAGTGCAAACAATGCTAAGGCTGCTGATCGTCGCCATGGTGCTGGTGATTATCCTGCGCATGGTCGGCCGAGGCAGGCGCGGCTAGTTCCGCGCGGCCAACTGTACGCCATCACGCGAAAGGCCGGGGATCGAAGCCCGGCCTTTTCTTATTCCTGCCGGGCTAGTTGCTGTCGTCGCGCTTGTGCAGGGTAGGGCGGTCGTCCCCGGGTTGCGTGCCGGGTTGGGCGTTCGGGTTGTTGGCATTTGGGTCGGCGCCGGTGCTGGCGCGCCGCAACGTCGGGCCCGTGCCCTTCTTTTTATCGTCGAGCTTGCGCTTGTTTTCGATGCGCGCGAGCCGGGCCTTGACGTCGTCGAACTCGGACGTGGTTTCAAGGTATTCGTTTCGCGGCGGCAGCAGCGTCGCGATCTCTTGCTGCGTGTGCTCGATGCGATCAGGCGTCGCCGGATGCGTTTCAAACGCTTTTGCAATAGCACCGGGCTTGTGCTTTTCCAGGTTCTCGATCTTCTCGAAAAAGGTCACAAAGGCCTGCGGGTCATAGCCGGCGCGATACAGGTACTGGACACCCAGAAAATCAGCCTGCGCCTCGAAGTCGCGCGAGAACTGAAGAAACGTGAGCGGGAGTGCCAGGCTTGAAGCCTCGTAAAGCCCGTAACCCAGGCCGCCGCCGATCATGATGAGCGGGATGGAGGAAAACTGCGCATAGTTCATGCGGGTCTGCTCGCGCATGGCATGGTGGGCGGCTACGTGGGCGATCTCGTGCGCCATGACGCCGGCGACCTCAGCCTCGGTGTCGGCATTTAGGATCAACCCTGAGTTGACGAAAAAGAACCCGCCCGGCAGCGCCATGGCGTTGATCTCATCCGAGTCGATCACCCGCACGGTAAAAGGAACGCGCGCGTCGGAGTTCTTGACCAGGTTTTGCGCGATGCGGTTCACGTACTCCGTCACAACCGGGTCGGTGATGAACTTGGTACTCTTCTCGATCTCCATCGAGTACTGCTTGCCTTCGCCGATCTCCGTGTTGGTGGAATACCAGTTGCCCAGGCCGCGGCCGCCGATGTTGCGGGTACCGGCCGCGCTGACATCGTCCTCGCTGCCGGGCTTGACCCCCTGCACCACACCATTCGGACCCACCTTGGCCTCGAGCGGCACCGGCTTTTCAGGAGCAGCCGGAGCGGCAGGCGGGGAATGTTTATCGGCCTTCCCGGTGCCCTTGTCGCTACCTTGCTCGGGATGGCTACCGGGAGCCGGCGGCACCGTCGGGACAGGGGCCGTTGGGCTCGTTTGCGCGGGGGTCCCCGGTGCCGGATTTGCTGGCGCCGTTTGCGGGACTGTCGAAGGGGTAGGCTGCTGGCCGGCGGGTACACCTTGCGCGCCGGCAAGCAAAGGCATACTGAGCAGAACAGTGGACAAGGTCAGGTTGCGGTACGTCATGCAGGCACCTCAAGAAAAAGGGCGACAACGCCCCAAAATGTATAGACGTAATACGAAACCTTTCGGTTCCATCGCGGCGTGCTTTCTTATAAACGGGGTCGCGCGGCATCGCCGACCCGTCCAGGAGCTCGGCGTCACGTATCTCTAGCGAGTCGCGTAGAGTCCCTTCGCTCCAAAGAAAGCCGGTGGTGCTTCGCGGGCTGTCACAAAGGAGCCGCTTGGCGGATGGGACTTTGCTCTTGATCGCGCCGCAAAGGCCTTTCAACCGCGCATAAAGGTAAACCGTCGCCTCAGAAGCGCAGCCCCAGGATGAAGTAAATCTCTCGATTGGCGGAGCCTTGCGAGAAGTTCTGGCTCAAGGCGTTGGAATGACCGAACAGCGTCGATCCAAGGGTGCCGACGGGCGAAGCCGGATTGACATGGTTCAAGACATTGCTCGCTTCAGCGGCACCCATCAGCGTGTATTTTCTTTCCGGCTTGGGCGCCTTTTGCCCAGGCTTCAGCAATGTCTTTGGTTGATCCGCTGGCGACTTGACAACCGGGCCAAATGCGAAGTTCTTTTCCCAGTACGAACTCAATTGCAGCAGCCCGGGGCCCTGCGCATAGTTGCGCGGAATGATTGTTTGCCCCGGGACAGGATCCGTATCGAAATTGCCGTACCGGGTGCGTAGAACGCTTGTCCGGGACAAATCTGTTGCAAATGCCGGGCGATCATTAAATTGGCTGTCCCCGTTCTCATCATTGCCCAGCACAATGTCGAACGGGGTCCCGCTTTGCGCAATCATGAACGTTCCTCCGCTCACCCCGTAGGGCAGATGGAAGAACTCGCCCAGAAATAGTCGCTGGCGTGCATCCTTTGTGTCTCGCCCATAATCCTGGCGTACATCATATTGGTTCATAGGGAAGCCGCCGGATGTGTCGGATCGCGAATAGCCGAAGCTATAGTTAGCAAACACTTCTGCAACCTTCGTCTGGATCTGCGTATTGAGGTATAAATGGTTGCTGTTTGACAAGCCTTCCGTATCGTATTGATTGATGTTTTGCAGAGTGCCGAATGGGCGGATGCCGCTTGTCGGGTCGGAGGGGTTATAGGTGCCGGGCAGCGGCGCGTTGATGTTGTGAGTCAGCAAAAGGTGCTCCCCACGCGATGCACGATAGCCGAAGGTTACGGCACCGGCTGCACCGAACGCGTGCTCCAGGCTTGCATTGTAGAAAAGCGCGTACGGCGACCGGTAAGTGGAACCGATGCGATACAGCGTGGGCGGCACCTGTCCGCTCGCCGACAAGGAGCCGGGCAGCAGTACGGCTGGATAGGTTTGTGGATTGGTGATGACGTACTGCGACTGCGAGATTCCATTCAGCCGTGTCGCCTGCAACAGGTCGGCGATGGGAAAGCGTGTGTAGAAGACGCCGAAGCCAGTCTGGAGGACCAGGAGAGAAGGCTTTTTATCTGTCCCTCCGAAGTTATAAGTCGCTGCAATACGGGGTGCGAAATCGTGCTCGCTGACCAAGTGATTTTGTGATTCGAAACGCAGGCCATAGGTGGTGGTTAACTTCTTGGTTAATCTCCAGGTATCTTCGGCGAACAAGGCCGTATCCGCCAGCAGAACCGTGGCCGATGGATTCCCGGTTGTGATATTGAACTGGCTCGCTCCCGCCACGCCCGTCGCGCCGGCGGCGACTTGTTGCTGGGCAAGCTGGTAGGCGGAAAGACTCGAAAAGATGTACTCGCCGGCATAGTTTGCGGTGGAGCTGTTTGCCTCTCGGTTGAGGCGTTCGCGTATGCCGGCTCGCAGGTAATGCTTGCCGAGATCGACGGAAGCGTAGTTCTGGATTTCATACTGATCGAGGTTGTCGGTGACGTGGCCAAGGTTGCTGCCGCCGCCGGTAAATGCGCCCTGAACAACAATGGCAGGTGCCCCGCTGACAGGGTTCTGCGCCGAGCGCGACCTTTGGTACTGGAACCGCGTTTCGTTGATGATTTTAGGGCCGTACACCTGTGTGTCTCCAAGTTGGAACACAGTGAAGTTATTAACCATGTTATAGCCCTGGGAGGCGAGCTGCAGCTGGCCCCCCGAAGCATTGCTTTGACTCTGATGCCCGTAGTCGATGCGTGCGGTGAGAGTGTTATTCGCTCCCAGTTGCAGGTCGATCTTGAGAGAGGTGCCGTTGTAATCGGAGGGATTGTCGATGGCGGCGTTCAAAGACGTTTCCTGGTTGTTTGCGTCCAGCTCAATAGCGTTCACAACGGCAACATTGGCGAGGTGATTGAGCCGGAGCCCGGCCAGGAATGACGTCTTTTTATCAAGGGGTCCATTGGCATCCGCTTCAAGATTCCAGGAGTGAAAAGGCTGGGGCTGGCTGGTAAAAGGATCTTGCGAATCAAAGGCCGAGTCGGTTCCATAAGCGGTCGCCTCGCCGTGGAAGGTATCTGAACCGGGCTTGGTGAAAATCTCGATCCTGCCGGAACCCTGTTCCTCGTACTCAGCCGAGAATGAATTCTGGTTGATACGAATTTCGCGGATCGTATTCTTTGGCGGCATTTTTCCGTTGGAAAACCCGTCGACATAGAGAGAGGAGCCCCCGTCCCCGGTGGCACCTGCCATGCCCTGCAACTCCTGCTGCATCTGGTTCGTATCCGTCGAAAGCATGCCAAGAGCCGAGCCCCGAATGGAGATCGCACCGCCGTTCCGGCCTGGCCCGGTGTCGCTGGCGCCATTTCCGGTCACCTGCACATCCTGCTGCGCTGTCTCAATGACGAGCTTCACGTCGAGGATAGCGGTGTGGTCTCCGCCGACGGCGACATCGGCGGTTGAGTGCGGCGCGAAACCCGGCGCGCTGACGGTGACGCTGTAAACGCCCTGCGGCAAGTTTGTAAAGGCATACCGGCCGGCACTGTCGGCGATGATCTCGCGGCTCCATCCGCCTGCGCCGGTTAACCGAACGGCGGCACCAGGCACGATAGCACCGTCAGGGTCGGTAACCTGACCGGACAGTCCGTGTGCGGGCCGATCGGCTTCGGTACCTCGGGGAGTTTCAGCGACTGCCGGCAAGGCCGGGAGCATGACGTAAGCCGCGAACACCGCAGCTAGAAGGGCACAGCACCTCGGGCAGTTGCGCAAATCATTCTCCTGATGATTCCAACTTGGTAAGGGTCGCCGCTTGTTGGACAGCTTCGCCGCTAAATGGTGGAGAACAATCTCCTAAATGTCGCGCCGGGATCATTTTGGAGCCTATCTGCTGCCATCTGCAGCCCGTCCAAGGAGTTCCAGGAGTTCGCGGTCCTGGGTTCCTGTTTTTTCCGCACACAACGATTCCCCTTCCATCTACACTGAAGTCCTCATGAATTCAACGGCGGACGTGCACCCCGGCAAGACCAGGCAAGCAAAGCCCACGCACCCGGTCACCCTTGCAATCGATGTGGGAGGCACCGGGCTCAAGATGATGGCGCTCGACAACGATGCCAAGCCCTTGACCGAGCGCGTCCGCACCGACACACCTCTCAAGCCGACACCGGCGCGCATGCTGGAAGAGCTTGAAAAGCTGCGGGCGCAGATACCGACTTTTGATCGCGTTTCTGTTGGCTTTCCCGGTGTGATCAAGAATGGACACACGCTGACGGCGGCCAATCTGCACCCGGAATGGATCAACTACGACCTGCAGGGCGAGCTTGAAAAGCGCTGGGGCAAGCCGGTGCGCGTGGCGAATGATGCCGCCGTGCAGGGCTACGGAGCCATTGACGGGGAAGGAGTCGAGCTGGTGCTGACGCTCGGCACCGGCATGGGCTCGGCCTTATTCACACGCGGGCGGCTGTGCCCGGGGCTGGAGCTGGGGCATCACCCGTTTCGCAAGGGTAAGACCTACGAGGACTACCTGGGACGCCGTGGCTTCAAGGCCATCGGGCATAAGAAATGGAATAAGATCCTGGCCAAGGCGATTGAACAAACGGCGCACACCTTTAACTGGGACCACCTTTACATCGGCGGCGGCAATGCCAAGTTCGTCACCTTTGACCTGCCCAAGCACGTAAGTCTTGTTTCAAACCAGGATGGATTGCTGGGGGGCATTAAGTTATGGGGCGACCTGGCCTAAAACCCTCCCCCGATCGCCTTGCAGACGGAGCCTTGGACACTTACCCATGATGACCGGGGTCTGCGACATTCCTTTCCTGGCCCAGGGCGAGCCCGCCCTGGTCCTGGTGGACTTCCAAGAGGGGTTTTTACGGGAGAACACCGCCCATCTTCGGTCACCCGTACAAGAGCTGGTCTCGTCCGGCGCGTTCAGAACCATTGTCGCGACGCGCTTTCTGAATAGCGCCGGAAGTTTATGGACGGACGTCCTTGGTTGGGATGGGTTGATGACTGTCGGCGACCAGGCGCTTGCTGTTCGGCTTCCAGCAAATGCGCTTGTGATCGACAAGCAGAGTTATGGCCTTACCGAAGCAGTGCTCACAAAGTTAGCTGCAAACCTTTCAAGGGGAGATGTTTACTTAGCGGGCATAGAAACTGATGTTTGCGTTTCCGTCGTCGCCGCGCAGCTTTTTGATCGCGGCATTCCCGGAATCGTTTTAGCCGATTACACTGCTTCCGCGCGCGGCGAAGCTCACCAGGAACACGCGCTTGTTACCTTGTCGCGAATGGTGGGCAGAGGCAGGGTGCGCACAGGTGAGTGGTCGCAGGTGCTGCGGGGTGCGGGCTCGGCTGCGCACTGAACCTTCGGTACTGCTTCTGTGCAGCCCGGCGCAAACTAGCGCACCTTCAAAGGGGAGAAGCAGCGGCCGCCGGCCTGGCGACGGCAAACGGCTCACCGGATACGGCCGCGACCAGCCTCCATCGGCAGGTCTGGGTCTTATGCATGTGGCTGCTTTCATGCAGTTTCTCGGGCAGGAATCACCGGGCCAAGCGGTATGGACTAACCCGGGTGCCGGACAAGCAAAAGCCCTACCATTTACACTGTTGGGGACGAGGAAACGGCTTTGATCGGTGGCACACTGACTAAAATCTTCGGGACCAGCAACGAGCGCGTGGTCAAGCGCCTGCTGCCCGTTGTGGATGAAATTGGCGGCTTTGAGCCTGCCCTCGAGCCATTGAGCGACGACGAGTTGCGCGGCAAGACCCTTGCTTTCAAAGCGCGGATCGCCGACGCCGTCGCGGCTGCCGAAAAGGACGCGCCCGAGGGCGACCGGGATGCGCGTGAAACGGCGGTGGCGGCGGCTGAAAAGCGCGTGCTCGACGAGATCTTGCCGGAAGCCTTTGCGGTGGTGCGCGAAGCGGGCCGTCGCGCGGTGGGCATGCGGCACTTCGACGTGCAGATGATCGGCGGCATGGTGCTGCACCAGGGCAAGATCGCGGAAATGCGTACTGGTGAAGGCAAAACGCTGGTCGCGACCGCACCCTGCTACCTGAACGCGCTGGCCGGGCGCGGCGTCCACGTGGTGACGGTCAATGACTACCTGGCCAAGCGCGATGCCGAGTGGATGGGCAAGATCTACGAGTTCCTGGGCCTGAGTGTCGGCGTGATCGTGCACGACCTGGACGATGCGCAGCGCCGGGCGGCGTATGCGGCCGACATCACTTACGGAACCAACAACGAGTTCGGCTTCGACTACCTGCGCGACAACATGAAGTTCGAGCTGAAGGACTGCGTGCAGCGCGGGCACTACTTCTCGATCGTCGACGAGGTGGACTCGATCCTGATCGACGAAGCCCGGACGCCGCTCATTATCTCGGGCCCGACCGACCAGACGACGGACAAGTACGTGCGGGTGAACCGCATCATTCCGCAGCTGGTGCGGGGCGAGGAGATTGAAAAAGGCGAAGAAAAAACGCTGACCGGCGACTACGTCGTCGATGAAAAGCACAAGTCCATCACGGTGACGGATGAGGGCTGGGAAAAGATCGAAGGCCTGCTCGAGATCGGCAACATCGCCGAGGTGGAGAACTGGGAGCTGAAGCATCACGTCGAGGTCGCAATCAAGGCGCACTCGCTGTACCGGCGTGATGTGGGCTACGTGGTCAAGGACGGCGAGGTCGTCATTGTCGACGAGTTCACCGGGCGCCTGATGCCGGGCCGCCGCTGGTCCGACGGGCTGCACCAGGCAGTGGAAGCGAAGGAAGGCGTCAACATCCGGCGCGAAGACCAGACGCTCGCGACCATCACGTTTCAGAACTACTTCCGGCTCTACAAAAAGCTGTCCGGCATGACCGGAACGGCCGAAACCGAGGCTGTTGAGTTCGACAAGATCTACAAGCTCGAGATCGTGGTGATCCCGACGAACCGCAAGATGCTGCGCATCGAGTACCCGGACGTCGTTTATCGCACGGCCAAGGAAAAGTACGTTGCGGTAGCGGACCAGATTGCCGAACTGAACGTGACCAAGCAGCCGGTGCTGGTGGGGACCACTTCGATCGAAAAGTCGGAGCTGCTGTCGCAGATTCTGCAGCACAAGGGTGTGCAGCACGTGGTGCTGAACGCGAAGTACCACGAACGCGAGGCCGAGATCGTGGCGCAGGCCGGACGGCTCGGCATGGTGACGATTGCGACCAACATGGCCGGCCGCGGCACCGACATCCTGCTGGGCGGCAACGCGGAGTTTATTGCCAAACAGGAGCTGGCCCGGAGCAAAAAGGCGCGCCCGGTGGCAGTCGCGGAGGGCGAAATCCAGGCCATCGCCGCGCCGGGCATGGAACGCTTCTACTACCAGGGCCAGGAGTACCAGTGCTCGGAAGCCGATTGGACGCGCGCGATGGAGCGCCATGGGGACGAGGTGAAGCGGGAGCATGCCGCGGTGATTGAGGCCGGCGGTTTGTGCATCCTGGGCACAGAGCGGCACGAGTCGCGGCGCATCGACAACCAGCTGCGGGGCCGCGCCGGCCGCCAGGGCGACCCCGGTGCTTCGCGCTTTTACCTGTCGCTTGAAGACGACCTGATGCGGATCTTTGCCCGAGAGTGGGTGTCGACCCTGCTGCAGCGCATGGGCATGGAAGAAGGGGTCCCGATTGAAAGCGGGATGATCTCGCGCCGGATCGAGGCCGCGCAAAAAGCCGTAGAAGCGCAGAACTTCGAAAGCCGCAAGCACCTGCTCGAGTACGACGACGTGATGAACAAGCAGCGGGAAGCGGTCTACGGCTTGCGCCACGGGCTGCTTGAAGGCATGGAACAGCGCGAGCTGGTCACCGAGGACTACGTGCCGAACCTGCTGAGCACGATCCTCGACGAGAGCGCGCCTGAAAAGGTGCACCCCGACCAGTGGGATACGGCTACCTTGCGGCAGAAAATCAAGGACCAGTTCGGGCTCGACCTGGATGCGGAAGGGATTAATCCGGACGAGCTGAGCCGTTCGCAGCTGGGCGACCAGATCTTTGAAAACCTGAAAGAGCGCTACGCCGCCAAGGAAGAGATCATCGGCGCAGCAGGGATGCGTTATCACGAACGCGTGATCATGCTGAGTGTGCTGGACGGGCTGTGGAAAGACCACCTGCTCAACATGGACCACCTGAAGGAAGGCATCGGGCTGCGCGGCTACGGGCAACAGGACCCCCTGGTGGCCTACAAGCGTGAGTCGTTCGACATGTTTGAGCAGATGATGCTGCGCTTCCAGGAAGATACGGTGCGGTACCTGTACCTGATGCAGATCATTGGGCCGGACGGGCAGCCGCTGCAAATGCCGACCAAGCCGCGCAATGCCACTCCGACGGTCATGGCG
>CAXTYP010000057.1:0-11764 GCA_964248435.1 uncultured Acidobacteriaceae bacterium
TGGGCATGCGTACGTGGTGAAGTTTTTAAACAACCCGCAGCATCCGCGGGTGCTGGTGGGGGAATATCTCGGGACAAAATTAGCCTCCGCGCTTGGGCTCACTGTGCCGCACTGTGACGTGGTGGAGGTGTCGGAGTGGCTGGTGAGCCGGACGCGGGAGTTGACGGTGGCGGGGCCGGGCGGGGTGGAAGAGCCGTGCCGGGCGGGGCTGCAGTTTGGCTCGCGGCTGGTGGGCGGGATGATGCCGGGTCAGACCGTGGATTACCTGCCGGAAGCGCAGCTCGGCGAAGTGCGAAATGTGGGGGAGTTTGCCGGGGCGCTGGTGCTGGACAAGTGGACCTGCAATGCAAATGGGCGGCAGGCGGTGTTTCATAAACGGTCGCGGCAGCGGAAATATGAGGCGGCGTTTATTGACCAGGGATACTGTTTCCATGCGGGGGAGTGGGGGACGTTCAAGGACGCGCCGCTGCGCGGGGTGTACGCGCGAAACACGGTGTACGAGGACGTGAGGGGATGGGAAAGTTTTGAGCCTTGGCTGAGCCGGCTGGAAAAGCTGGATCCGCAAGCCGTGTGGGAGCTGGCCGAAGGGATACCGCCGGAGTGGTACGGTGGAGCCCTGAGCGAGATGGAACAGCTGGTGGAACTGCTGCTGCGAAGGCGGGCGCGGGTGCCGGAGCTGATCGGGTCATTTCGGGAGTCGTCGAGGAAGCCGTTCCCAAAATGGATGCGGGGGGAGGCGGAGCGGGGAAGAAGGCTCTTTGGGGGGCCGGAGTGGGACGATAAAAGAGTGCAGTAGTGGTGGGGGTGGGCGTTGGTGAACGGACGGAGGGAGTGCGAGTTTCGGCTGATTCGGTATGTGCCGGATGCGGTGCGAAATGAGTTCGTGAATATTGGGGTGTTGTTGCGGGAAGCGCCGGGGGCGGGGGTGGAATCCGCGCCGGTGCTGCGGTTGACGCGCGACTGGGCGCGGGTGCGCTGCATGGACCCGGAAGCTGACACGGAGATGCTGGAAGCGCTGGAAGGGGAGCTGCGGGCCCGGCTGGCGGCGGGGGCGGAAGCGGACACCAGGCCGGTGCTGGAGGTGATCGAGGATTCGTTTTCAAACCTCCTGCAGGTGACGGAGCCGAAAGGGTGCCTGGCGGAGTCGGTGGTGGCGGAGGTGGACTCGCTGATGCGGGTGTATGTGGAAGGGCGAAAACGCGAGGGGGCCCGGAAACGGAGTGGGCGGGCAAAGATCCAGGCGGCGATGCGGACGCGGTTTGAAGGCGCGGGGGTGTGGGAGCTGATGCGGAAGCGGATCGCGGCGGCCACGTATACGCGAGCCGGCGACCCGCTGCGGATCGATTGCGGGTACCGGCCCAATGGGGTGATCCGGATGTTTCACGCGGTGTCGCTGGAAGGGGAAACGGAGCTGGGGAAGGTGCTGGCGTTTTCGATGCCCGCCATTCGCGAAGGAGTGGCGCGGGTGGAAGGGGCGACGCTCGAGATGACGGCGGTGGTGGAGCCCTGGAAAGAGGTGGGCGAGGCGGAAGAAGAGCTCGAGGGGTACCGCTTTGCCGTGGACACGATGGAAGGGCAGGGCATCCGGGTGATGACGACCGTGGACCTGCCCCGGATGGCGGAAACGGCGCGGCGGGAGCTACGGGTGTAGGGACGGGCATGACGGCTTCAGCGCTTGTTTTGTGGTTTCCGGCGGTGCTGGCCGTGCACAATGCAGATGAGTGCATGCGCGGGAACGAGTGGATGCGGGCGTACCGGGTGGGCAGGATGGGGACGCGCTGCGCGGTGCGGGCCTCGGTGGTTGGGATGGTCCTGGCGGCGATCTGGGTCGCCGGGATGGCGTATGAAACCGGTGGGGCGGTGTGGGTGTGGGCTTCGCGGGCCGCGGTGTTCGCGATGCTGCTGAACGGACTGGGGCACGGACTGCTTTCAGTGAAGCGGCGCGAAGTGGTTACCGGGAACGGTTTCAGCGGCTTTGCTGGTGGTGCCTTATGCCGTGCTGACGGCTGTGAGTATGCTGGGGGAACCCGGGAGCTCGCCGGGGCTCTTGCTGGGGTACGCAGCGCTGGGTGCGGTGGGGATGCCGGTGGTCATTGCGCTGTGTTTTGCGCTGGGATCCGGTGGGTGTTGGGGGATCCAAAAGGTTGGCGTAGTGTTTCGGAGAAAGCGCTAGGCTTGAGTTATGCAGTTGGTGTGCGGGACCGGGCTTGTATGAGTCCAGTGAAATGCCGGTGGCCGCAAGAGATTTCTTTGCCGGTTGGCGTAGCAATTGTGGGTGACGCGGTAGTCTGGAGATAGAAGTAAAGGTTGTGTGAGCGGCGCGGCCCCAGGCTGCGCCGCTTCTTTTTTGCCGGAACAGAATTGACAATCGCCAGTTGCTTGACCCGGGATGGATGGGTGACGGCTTTACTTGCGAGTGCATAGGTCGATCGACGGGAATGCGCACCGGCTTGTAACAAGAAGGCCCGCGTAAATTATACAGATCTAAGTTGTGCTGGGGTGGAGTGGCTTGGAGCCATGCCGCCCCTTTTCGTTTTGGGGATGAAGGATGGGGAGGCAGTGCGATGGGAGTGGTGGAAACGGTGCAGAAGCTGTGGGGCGGGTCGGCGCGGGTGGAAACAGGTGATATAGACGACGCGCAGGCGCACCGGAAATCCGCTGGCTTGCCGGCGTTGCTGCAGCCCTATGGCGGCATGGGACGGCCACTGCCGAAGGTGACGCCGATGAGTCTGCGCCGGTTTGCGGAGACACCGGTGGCCCGGCGCGCGATCAATGTGATCAAGGACCGGATTGCCAGCCTGGACTGGCAGGTGCGGTTGAAGCGGACAGTTCGGCCGGAAACAGTGGACGGGCTGGATGAAAAGCTGCATGCGTTGCGGACGGCGCTGGAAGAGCCGAATGCTTCGGACTCGTTTCGCTCGCTGCTGGAGCAGGTGCTGGAAGACGCGTTGGTGGGCGGGTTCGGCGCGGTGGAGATGGAGCTGACGGGGGATGAAGGCCGGCCGTTTCAGTTATGGCCGGTGGATGGGGCGACGATCCAGGTGAACCCGAAGTGGGATGGGCGAGCGACCTCGGCACGGTGGGCGCAGGTGACCGGAGCGGGCGGGCCGATTCCGCTGGCGGATGACGAGCTGATGTACCTGCGGATGAATCCACGGACCCACACACCGTTTGGGTTGGGGCCGCTGGAGGTGGCATTTGAAACGATCAACAGCTTTCTGGCGGCGCACCGGTTTGCGGGGCGGCTGGCGAGCAACGCGGTGGCTCCCTACGCGTTGTGGATGGAAGGGGCGACGCCGGAGCAGCAGGACCGGCTGCTGCGCTGGTGGCAGGACGAGGTGGAAGGCACAGGCCGGATCCCCATGCTGGGAACCGAGGTGAAGCCGGAGGTACTACGGTTTACGGCGGGCACGGACGCGGACCTGCGGTTGAACTGGCAGGAGTTCTTGATCCGCATGGTGGCAAACGCGTTTGGGCTGCCGCCGATGGTGCTGGGGCTGGAACGGGATGTGAACCGGGGAACAGCGGACACGCAGAGCGATGAGCTGTTTCGATCGGCCGTGGCCCCGCTGGCGCGGCTGGTAGCGGAGCACATTACGCGGGACTTGTTTGCCAAGCGGCTGGGCTGGCGCGAGTTTGAGTTTGTGTGGAACGCGCTGGAAGCTCCGGACCTGATGGACACGGTGGATATGCAGGTGTCGCTGCTGAAGGCCGGGGTGCTGACGGTGAACGAGGTGCGGGCGATGCGTGGATTGCCGCCGATGGGGAGCGCACCGGGCGCGGCAGCGGCATTGGAGGAGCTTCAGCCGGCGAGCTGGCCGGGCTGATCTGGGCTGAGCAGTTTTCTGCCAGGGCAGGGTGAAGGGCGCTGGATGTTCGGGGGCAGAGCAGTCAGTGCGCGGGAAGTGGTGCGGGCATGGGAAAGGAGAGAAACGAGGCGGAAAGGGCGGCATGGGTGCGGGGCAACCGAGGAGACAGGATGCGATTGGATGCAATGGCAATGGAGATGCCGGTGGTGGCCGGCCACCCGAACAGGATTCCTTTTGAGGGTGTGCTGACCACGGTGGACGAAGCAAGTACGCGACCTCCTTCAGGCGCAAAGGGGCACCGGGTGGTGCTAACGAGCCGGGCTGCGAATGAGGCATTGCCTTCGCTGCTGGGAATGGCTGTGGGGTTTACCCCCAGCTATGACGGCCATGATGTGCGGAGGAAGTGTGGCTTGATCACGGAAGCCAACGTGGTGGGACGGGAGCTGCGGGTGAGCGGCTATGTCTACGGACGGGATTTTCCGGAGGTGGTGCGCCAGGTGGAAGCAAGTGAGCCGGACAGCATGGGCATGAGCTACGAATTGGCGGACGCACAGATTGAAGACATGCTGGCTGACGTATGGACGGTGACGCGGGCGATGTTTACGGGGGCGGCGGTGCTGCTGCGGGACAAGGCGGCGTACCGGGGCACATCGTTTCGGCTGCTGAAGAACCGGTGCCGCTCGGCTGGGATGGCGGCGGCATGGGACGGGGGCCGGCGAGATGGCTTGCCGAACGGGGTACGGGAAGCATTGCGTTTGGGACAGAAAGGATACGGGGCGATATGGAGCTAGAGATGGAGCAATGGAGTCACTTGAATGCGACGGCTGAGCGGTTGGCCGAGGTCGCGAGTGCGCTGGAAAAGGCGACAGCGCGGCTGGAACAGTGCGGCGAGCAGCAGGCTGGCGAAGTGGGCAGGATGAGCGCGGCGATTGAAAGCCACTTGCCGGACGCGGAAAACCTGAACAAACGGACTGAGCTGGAAGAAAAGCTGGCCGATGTTTTGCGGGCTGTGGAGCGCCTGGAAGCCGGCACGGAGCGAAGGGCGATGGAGGTGGCGGCTGACTCCGGGCGCAAAACCCTGCCGGCAGCGACGGTACAGCTTCTGGCAAAGCAGGGCATGGATGCAGGGGATGCGGTGGATGTACAGACCCTTGACGCGGCCCTGGCGGGCATGAGCGTGGAACAAAGGATCGCCGTCAAGTCGCAGATGTGGCGTGCGGGATCGCTGACCCGATAAACGAGTTTGACGGACTGGCCGAGGGATGGCTTGGGATGGCTTTGGCCATGGCGCAAGAGAAACGCCCTTGAATGGGCAGGAGAAAAGGATGAAAGCGAATTTTCTGGAGATCCATTCGGCGGCTGACTATATTGGACCGGGCGCTGTAGAGGTGCCGATGTACCAGAGCGAGATTACAGATATTGTACGCCGTCGCGGTGCTTTTGGGCAGCGGATTCGCCAGGTGCCGGCGACAGGTCACCCGTCCCGCTTTTTTGAGGAAACCGCTATTCCATCGCCTGGCGCCGCGGGGTTCGTGGATCCGCGGAACATCGCTGCTCCGGTGGTGACTCCGACCAGGGTGGAGCGTTCGGTGCCCTTGAAGGCAATCGTAGCGCAGCTTTCGTACAACCTGTTCGATGTGGAACTGGGGATTCAGCAGAAGCAGTTTGCTTACCTTCAAGCAAAGGATCTGCTGGACACGGTGGATGGGGTGCTGCGCTCGCATGATGTGGCCCTTTGGAACGGCTCGGACACTTCGCTGACGGCACCGACGACTACGCAGTATTATGGCGCAGCTGCCCAGATTGCCGCAGGCGGGAACAGTGTCACGATCGGCACAAGCGGGTCGATCACCGATGGGCTGAAAACGACTGTCGCGCAGATGGTTGCGAGCTCGAGCTTTGAGGTGCGGCCCACTGCAATCTATGCGAACCCGGTGTTGCTGGACCTGCTCGATCGCGAGATGAAGTCTGAGTTCAACGTGGTGCTGAGTACGAAGGAAGTGACAGCCGGTTTGACGGTGAAGACTCTCTCGACACAAGCCGGGGAACTGCCTCTGATTCCCGATTGGACCCTGAGCTACACAGGGACACCGGGTTCAGGCTCGGCCGTGTTGCCGGCTTATATCGTGACCGAGGACATGATTGAGTATCACTGGCTCGGTGATCCGAACGCGCGTATCTTCCAGCTTGGATTGCCGGGCTCACTCGCCTCGCAGCACGTTGTAGCAAAGTTTGGCGGTGTGGTGGTGAAGGGTGCCGGCTACGCACACACGCAAGTTCTGGTCGATCGCTAGAACCGAAAGCAAGAGGAAGGGGATGACGAGCGGCCCCTTCCTTTAGGAAAGGAGAGTGTTATGGGGTACTTGCAGCCTACAGAGTACGAGAGCTTCGGTCTGGCTCCGGACATGACAGATGACTGGATTACGGTCGCGTCGGCTCTAATCGATTCTTACTGCAGGCGTACCAGCCTTGCGGTGACGCAATATACAGAGCGCATTCGTTTGACAGCAGGGTCGCAAAGTTTACGGTTGAGTTACCTACCCCTCGTGGATCAATCGCCGAATACGCTGCCGCTTATCAGCGTACGAGCGAGGTACAGCCGACCGAGACGAGGAGAAGACACACAGCTGTCCGAGGATATCTGGACCACCTTTTCGTTGCCCGGTGCGTGGATCGATATTGACCCCACGTCGCTGGATACGACTCCTGATGGAAACGTTACTTTGCCGCGTACACCTTTTGGCCTTCCTTTCTCTGAACTAGAGATCAGTTATACAGCCGGTCTTGCGGTGATTCCCGACGCCGTCAAGAGTGCGTGCGCATTGATTGTTAAAAACGCACAAAGTACTTCCGGGATGAATATTAAATCCAGCCGCATCGACATGATGCAGGTGCAGTACTTCTCCGACCAACTGGTAGATGCAACTGTGAGAACCTTGCTCCGTCCATGGCTCGCGAACAGGTTGGGCTGACCATGGGTGACGAGAGTGTGAGCAGGAAGAACGCCGGCGGTCAGCGGATGGCTGACGCCCTGCTGCGAGCTACAGGAGCTTCAAGCGCGATAGTACTATTGACATCTACAGTTATGGATCAATCTGACGCTGCTCAGTTGGGGATCAACAGCCCCAACTACCAATCATGTACTATCGCCCCTGTTATCTTTCGGAGGACCAGGCCGACCATGCAGCCGGGGCAGCCGGCCAGGTATGAAATGTTAGTATCCGCAGCTAGCATAGATGCACATATCGGCGCTCTTGAGTTTGACTCGGCGTCAGCCTTCTTTCAGGCGATCGCGGGGGTTTCGATCGCCAGTCTGAATCTGACGATACAGAGTTGGTCATGCTCGACGGATGCAGGGCAGCCCACTCTGTACCGACTGCTGCTTACTGCTTGCGAGCCGCTGAAGACCGTAGCTGGGAGTTGAGGAAGTATGCAGAATGCAAAAGATAGCTTCTATATAGCTTTGCGTGATCGACTTGCCTTGCTGAACCCCGGGCAGGTCATCAGTGTTCGTGGGATAAAACGCCCTGCAATCCTGGTTGAGGAGGCGGAAAATCCAATGGCCGAGATGCAGAACGACACCTACGTTCTGCGATGGACCCAGTATTCCTTGATTGACGCTGCCTGTCTCACAAGTTTGTCGTGCGAAATTCACTATGCCACAAGTGGCAGTGAGGATTACACAGGGCTCGATCGGGGACGCCTCATGACTGAGATGGACAGTCAGATAAGACGGATTCTAACCCCGTCTACTGCTTCCAACTTCGATTTCTCTACAGCCCCTCCAACACTGATGCCGACCCGCATCTTCTGGACGGAACCTACGTTTGAGCCGCTAAAGATCGTCAAGAATCAACTGCTCCGTGCAGCCATAGTCAATGTTTTTACATTCGAGGAAGTATTCCAGCCATGAGCACCGAGCGCACCATCAACACCCGGGCACTTCCACTGCTTTACCGCCGCACAAGGGCCTATGCCGCTCCTGTAAATCGGTCGACAAGCACGCCTACCATGTTCGATCCGACAACCGGCCTTGACGCTAATGCTAACGAGCCACTGCCGCCTTGGATCGATCTGGGCTGGGTGGATTCCTTTAACTATACGACGCAGAGCGTTATCTCCGAGGTAAACGCCGGAGACCCAGCGACGGCGAGGATGCAGGTACGGCAAAGCCTGGCAGCTACAGTTTCTTTCAACTTTCTAACGTGGAGTAAGATGTCTCTGGCCTTGGCATCTGGATCGCAGCACTTCAATGTTCTGGCCCCTGGGGCGCTTTTGGTACCCTCAGGCGCGGGCACGACCGCTGCTCCCGCCCTGTCCTTGAAGTCATCATCGAGCGATACAGTGATCTACTTGGACGATGCCTTGAAGTCTATCAAAGTCGGCTGCCACATAGTTGTCGACGATGATTACTCCACTCAGAGTGGCTTTATTGGAGCGGGTCTAAGTGCAACCTATCTTCAGCCTGGGGCCGCGTCAGTCACCGACATCAACTATATACGAAGGGTCTCGTTTAATGTAGCTCAGGTAGTGGAAGTGCTGACTGACGGTGGTCTTCGGCTGGCGACACCACTCATCGCGGGCGTACCCACGCAAACCATGAAGGCGCAGAGTGTGATTGGTTTCGTCAGTCGAGAAGGTGGCAACTTTTTACAAGAGTGGTCCGCCTTGTTTGTGCGCTACGGCGTACAAGGGGAGCGCACATTCATGTATTGCCCGCGACTCCAGTCGAATCAAAACGCCAACGAGTCGATCGAAGCGATCGCGACGAACCTAACATTGTCTAAGCTGAATGCAAGTTATCGAGCATTGCCTGTGCGTGACACGCATGATGGAGAGCAGGTGCTTTCTTACAGGAGCGTGTTGCTGCCACCTATAGCTTCCGCATGATTGAGGAGAGCGCAGTGATTCAGATCATTATTGATACCAAAAACGGAATGGGCGGTAAAGATTATTCGTCAGTTGTTATGTTTGAAAGAGGCGCAACCGTGGAGCGTCGCCTGAACGAGCCAAGCACCTTTAAGTGGTTCATGTTGCTCACGCCTGATTTCGACGTGCCAGCAGTGGGCGCAACCGTGAATGTGGTTGACTCGGACGGTTATATCCTCTTCGCCGGCAATATTTATACCTGCCCCACTTACGCCAGGCTAGGAGAGGGCGTCGATGGTCCAGGGTGGACCGTAGTTTGCATTGCCCACAGTGCAGACGCCACCTTTAGTTTCGACCCTAGCATTTGTGGTACGAAGCTGTTTCACGCTTCAGGGGAAAGCGCCTGGAACACGCTTCTTAATGCGTTTCCAGGCGCGAGTTGCCAGCCTGTTGTATCGGCTGAAAGCATACCTTGCGCTCGACTAAGAATCGGTGCCGGAGTGACTTGGGCCGACGCTGCTGGTACTCTTGCGACGTCCAGCTTAAGCGCATACAGATTGCAAGGTGACCAGCTTCTCGTCGTTCCGTATGGTCAAACGACCCACAACCTGTCGCTGGACACTCCAGGGCTGGAGGTGAAACTTTTGACACCAACAAAGATGATGATCACGCCGACCAGCATCGTGATGACAGGAATGGATGAGCCATCGGCTTATGTACACCATGTTGTTCAGGGGGACGGTACCAGTTCAACCTTCAAACTGTTACTGGCTCGATACAAGGGTACGGCTGAGCAGAGGATCGTGTTTGAAGATCTATTTGCGGGCAGCACTGTAGATATGCGCCACTGGGCTGTAAGCGACCCGGCGGCGCATATTGTTCTCGATCAGTATGGATTGAGCTGCAGAGGAGGCTCTGGTAAGGACGCAGGAAGTGTAATCGCATCGAGGAACCCACTTGAGCTATGCGGAAGCATTGTGGTCGAAGCTCATGGCGTGAGTATAAAAAGTGGAAGCGCGGGGCAGGTCCTCGGACTGTATACAGGCGGCGTAAGCATGGACAACTGTTTCGCAGCCTTTCAAGTAAATGCTGTAGGAACAAATGTCAGCGTTCAGGCTGTCGTCAATGGAGTATTGTGCGGCTCGAGCTTGATGCTGGCTGTCGAGCATGTATATCTCTTTCGCATTAGGTTCAATTTCTTTGAAGCTCAGCGGGTTTACCAGTCGTACGTAGATGTGTCAGGCGGCAGCCCCACTATCCATGGTGGGAACGACCTTGCTGCTGGCGGCAGGCTGTTCATGGAAGTAGAGGACGTGACCAGCGGCATTTCCACAGCAGTAGTCAGCTTGGTGGCTGAGTCGATTGCGCAGGTTCCTGTTTCTTGTGTTATCGGTGTCTATAACAACGTAGACCTGACGTGCAGTATCGCGAGTGTAAAGTATGCTCAAGGTGCTCCTCTTGAAGTGTTTCAGACGAGTCCCGGGGTGAATGGCTTTGTGGACCAGCCAACCGGTTTGGTCAGCAGCGGGGCCCGTTGCCATGTTACTAGCTCTGACGAGCTTGTCTACTATCCAGGGTATGTCCCGCCTGCCAACGCGCTTATCAGGGTCATGTACAGGTCTCAGCAACGGGCTATCGCCATAGTCAGTCTGGCCGGGGATGAAGGAACATCGCTTGTTCGCAACACGCTTGCGGCGAGTGTGAAGCATCCGGAAGCGTTGAGCAGTATTGACTGTTTCAATGCTGCACGTGCTATCAAGGCCTGCTTTGAAAGCCAAGCATCGTTCGTATCTGGTACATACGCTGGAGTGATGGAATGCAATGGCACCTCGGACATCTGGCCGGGAGATATCTTCGCCATTAGCTCGGCTCCGAACCAAACAGGGTATAAAGGGCTTGTTCAAGAGGTCAAGCTTGCACTACAGGGTACAAAACCTGTAGAGGTAAAGGGTACTGTCTCCTTCACCCATAAGTTGGATGTCGTGTCTGGGATCGTGACAGAGCCATCCATACCAGCGAACGCTATTGTTCCTGCCTGCATAAGCAGTGATGAAGTTGCCGGGCTTAGTACAGGAAATCTGATGGTGACGAACGTCGATGGGCAAACGATTCAAATCGATACAGGTGTCGATGCGCCGGTGAATGGTGGCTTTGAGGTGCGCTATCGCGATGAGACGTTCGGTCCCACCAACGACTCCAATCTTGTTATGCGAACGAGTACACGTAACATCTCTCTTCCTAGACAGAGCGCGTCGGAAACGTACCATATCCGAATGTATGACGGGTTAGCCCCCCGTAATTATTCCCAGTTCTCAGCTTCCTTGGTCATTGACGTCCCTCTCCAGTCTTAACAGCCCGAGCAGTCGCATCGATGCAAAAAAACAACCGTGTTCTGGACGAAAGCTTATGAACGCTCCCGAGCAGAACACGGTTATGAGGTCAGGGTAGAGCGGCTGCTGCGCAGCTCCTTACGCTACACAGCAACGACTGCGACTACGGCTGGGCGACAAGCGACCAGTTTTGTGCGCCGGTATTGTTGCAATCAAAGATCTGCATCTGTACACCATTGGCTGTCGAGCTCTGGTTGACGTCGAGGCATCGGCCGCTGGCGACACCCTTGATGGTGAAGTAGCTGCCATTGGCGGTCGGTGTCCACTGCTGGTTCGTCCCGCCACCGTAGGTCCAGGTCTGAATCTTGCTAAAATCTCCGGTGGCCATGTTGGTGACGTCCAGTGCTTCTGCCGGAGCATTGCGGTTGACAATGCTATAGTTGCCGTTCCCCTGCGACTGGAACTGCCACTCCTGGTTATACTGCTGGCTGCCGCAAGTCCACTGCTGGACAACGGTGCCGTTGCCTGTGCCCCACCCGGCTGCGTCCAGGCACTTTCCACTGGACTGGTCAACGATGTTGTACCAGGTGCTGGTGCTGATGCTGCCGGAAGAGCCTGAGCCGCCACCCGAGCCACTGCCGCCCGAGCCTGAGCCGGAGCCGGCACCGGTGTTGACCCCGCCGCCGTTCACCCCACCGAGCGCCCCGTTCAGGCCAAACGCATTCGACGTGGTCCACTGCTGCCAGTCGCTGGCGA
>CAXTYP010000058.1:0-11381 GCA_964248435.1 uncultured Acidobacteriaceae bacterium
CCAAAGCCACGTTATAGCGATGTCAGATGTGCAGCAATACACTGCCTGAGCTGCTTCCGGCTTTTGATCGGCCAAACGGGCGATCACCTCCGGGTTCCACGCCGACTCGCCCTTGCGCTTGCTCTCGATGGTGACAGACGCATACCCCGCGAGTCGCAGCGCCCGCGCGAGCAGCGCCCCGGCAGGCAGCCCATCGCAGTCCGAGTCGCACAGGATGTGCATGCGGGTCTGTTTGCCTTGCGGCAATCCTGCCAGAAATGCTTCAAACCGATGCTGCGCTTCGCTTCCTAAACCCATGCATGAGACAGATGCGCAGAAGACCAAAAGCGCGAACCACCGTGTTTGTAAAAACAAAAGTGAACGAAAGAGCCGCGGCGTGGGTCTTAGCTGGTGAAAGCGCGTGAGCCGGTATGCATGTTTACACGGGAGTCGGATCGTTGAAGCCAAAGGAGGCGCATGCGTTCGCATCGGCGGAGCTGTTTGCCGAGTTTGTGACTCGCCATGCACGTTTTGCCTACCGGGTGGCATACGCGAGGCTCAGAAACAGCAGCGATGCGGAGGATGCCGTGCAGGAATCGTTTTTGAAACTTTACCGGGGCGGACGTTGGCACACTGCGGAGGATGAGCGAGCTTTTTTGGCGCGAACCGTATGGCGCATGGCGGATACGCTTCGCAAGCGAAACCCACTCACTCGGCTGGACGAGCCGGACACGCGGCCAAGCGGGGCGCGCGACCCGGAGCAGCAATTGATGCAGTCGAGTGCCGAAGCCGCCGTACATCGGCTGATAGACACACTGCCCGAGAAGCTGCGCCAACCGCTTGTGCTTTCCTCGCTTGCCGAAATGCGCTGCGCCGAAGTGGCCGCGCTCCTGAACGTGCCTGAAGGCACTGTGCGTCGGCGCGTGATGGAAGCGCGCACGCTGCTGCGCCCGAAGCTGAACGCGCTGGAGGTAAACCGTGCACGATAACCATCTACTGCCGAGTGAGCGCGATACAGACGCGCTGCTCGATGCCGCGCTCTGCTCCTATGCCGACGTGAGCCCGCGCATCGGGTTGGACAGCCGCATTCTGGCGCGAACCGCGAAAAGTGTTCCCGCGACGCGCGGCCTGCCTGGCTGGCGCCTGCTGTGCGCGGCCCTCGTTCTGCTTGCTTGCATCCTGCTCTCGCCTGGGCTGAAACACGGCACGAAACAGGAAGCGCGGAACATGACGGGGACTAGCCGTTCCGCTCCACTCGGCACCTTACCCCGGCCCGTGCCTGTATTAAGCAGGGTGGCGCTCAGAAGCTCGACACACAAGTCGCATGCGCGTCCTGCGATTGGGACTATCGGGCCGTTTGTATCGATGCCGCTCTCGCATCAGGAGCGTTTGCTGCTCCAACTAGCGGCTGCACCGCAGCACCCATTGGCAGACCTGAACCGGTCTGCGCAGATTGTGATCTCACCGATCGAGATCACTGCAATCGAGATCAAGCCTTTACCCCAACCTATTGAAAGATAATGAAGGAGTTCGCCATGCGTTCTAGATTTCCCGCCATGTTCACCTTTTTCGTGCTTTGTGGTTCGCCTATGCTTGCGCAGGCAGATAAACAAACAGCGCCTCCGCCGACTGCCGAAGCAATCACCTCGGTGTATAAGCTCAGCTTTACTATTCGTGAATTAGTCGCAGGAAAGGTTGTGAGCAGCAGATCGTATACCTCACCTTCGGCAGTTGTAAATGGAATGTTTCAGTCTGGCTCAATCCGGGCTGGAGATAAAATTCCAGAAATCACCGCTGGTACTCAGTACGACTATGAAGACCGGGGTAAAAATCGATTTCAGGAGTTTAGAGCCAGTGCCGGTTTTTACGCCGCACCAGCTTGGAATACATGTTTCGGCAGAATGTTCCGCGGCAGTAAACGGTGCCAGCACAACTGGCCCTAATCCACCGATGCTGCGGCACGATGAATGGAATGCTAACTTCATCATCGAGATCGGTAAACCGACCTTGTTGTTTTCATCCGATGATCCGACACTGGACAGGACAACGCAGGTTGAATTGACGGCGATCAAGCTTCTGTAAGCAGTTCTAGGCCACAGCCTCAACCACCGCCAACTCATCCAGTAGCAGCCGAATCTCCAGGATCATCTCAACCGGCTCGGTGGAGGTGAGCGGGAAGCGCAGCACGCCTTGCGGCGTAAACTGCGCGCCGCGTTTCACGTTTTTCGCGACCAGGCGCATCAGGCGGTTCGGGTCCACGCCGGCATTCGCGGCGAAGCGCATCTGCACTTCACCCTTCTTACGATCCACCTGCGACACGCCCATGCGCTCGCACTCGGCGCGCAGCGCGGCTGCTTCGAGCAGGTGTTTGACGCCTTCCGGCAGGGGGCCGTAGCGGTCTTCGAGCTCGCGCCGAACATCGTCGACCGCCTGCTCGCTGCCCGCCCCGGCAATGCGCTTGTAAATGCGCAGGCGCTGGTTTTCCTCCGGAATATAACTCTCGTCGACACGCAGGGAGATGCCCAGGTTCAGCTGCGTCGCAATCGTCTCCGGCTGCGCCTCACCCTTGATCTTGGCGACCGCTTCTTCCAGCATCCCGGTGTACATTTCAAAGCCGATGGCCTCGATATGCCCGCTCTGCTCGCCGCCGAGCATGTTGCCCGCGCCACGTAGTTCTAGGTCCAGCGCAGCGATTTTGAAGCCCGCGCCCAAATCTGAAAATTCCTTCAGCGCCGCCAGCCTGCGCCGTGCGATATCGGTCAGCTCCTGCTCCGGAGGGATCAGCAGGTACGCGTACGAGCGCCGGTTTGAGCGGCCAACGCGCCCCCGCAGCTGGTACAGCTCCGACAGGCCGTGGCGATCGGCGCGGTTTATGATGATCGTGTTTGCGAGCGGAATATCGATGCCGTTCTCGATAATCGTCGTCGCGACCAGTACGTCATACTCGTGGTTCATAAACGCGAGAATCACTTTTTCAAGCGCGGCCTCGCCCATCTGTCCATGGCCGACGACCACGCGCGCGGACGGCACCAGCTCGCGAATCTTTGACGCGATCTCGTAAATCGATTCCACGCGGTTGTAGACGAAATAGCACTGGCCGCCACGCTCCAGTTCCATTTCGACCGCCGAGCGCACCAGCTTTTCATCGAACTTGGCGACCACCGTCTGGATCGCCATGCGGTCCTTCGGCGGCGTTTCAATCACGCTCATGTCGCGCAGCCCGATCAGCGACATGTGCAGGGTTCGCGGAATGGGCGTGGCCGACATGGTGAGCACGTCGATCTGCGCGCGAATCTGCTTCAAACGCTCTTTGTGCTTCACCCCGAAACGCTGTTCTTCATCGACGACCAGCAGGCCAATGTCCTGGAACTTGACGTCCTGCGCGAGCACGCGATGGGTGCCGATCAGGATATCGATGCGTCCGGCCTCGACATCCTCCAGGATCTTCTTCTGCTCCTTCGGCGTGCGAAAACGCGAGATCATTTCAATCGCGACCGGGAACTGGCGGAAGCGTTTTTTGAAGCTTTCATAATGCTGAAATGCCAGCACCGTGGTCGGCGTCAACACAGCGACCTGCTTGCTGTCCTGCACGGCCTTGAACGCGGCGCGCATGGCGACCTCGGTCTTGCCGTAGCCCACATCGCCGCACAGCAGGCGGTCCATGGGCAGCTCCGACTCCATGTCAGCCTTGATGTCGCGGATCGCCGCAAGCTGGTCGTCCGTCTCGGTGAAATCGAATGCGTCCTCAAACTCGCGTTGAAACTCGTTGTCCGGAGCGAACTGGTGACCGCGCGCCGCCTTGCGCTGCGCGTAGAGCTTCAGCAGCTCATCGGTCATGTCCTCCATGGCCTTCTTGACGCGCGCCTTGGTCTTCGCCCACTGCTGCGAGCCCAGCTTGTTGAGGATCGGTGCCGGGCCTCCCTCACTGGACCGGTATTTCTGGATCAGGTCAAGCCGTGTCAGCGGCACATACAAGCGCGCCGCGTCCGAAAACTCGAGGATCATGAACTCAACATTGACGCCGCCCTGGTCGATCTCGCGCAGACCCATGTAGCGCGCGATGCCGTGCTCGACGTGCACCACGTAGTCGTTCACCGTCAGATCGCGAAAATCCGAAACAAACGCCGAGGTCTTCGACTTTTTCATCGCCGGCCGGGCCGCCACGTCGGCATCGTCCGATACATCGTTCACACCGATCAGGACGATGTTTGCATCCGTCAGCGCGACACCGTTCGCAAGAGCCGCGCGAACCAGGGTAGGCGCTGTTTTCTCACCGAGTCGCTGGGTGCGCTCGTTGCCGCCCAGCTCGGACGAGGCCTGCTCCGACCGCCAGCCGATGCGGTAAGCAATTTCGTACTCGCCCAGCAGGTCGGCCATGCGCTCCAGCTCGCCCTGGTTCGCGGACGCGATTACCACACGCTGCCCACTGTCGCGCAACGACCGAATCTGGTCTGTCAAAGCGACACCATTGCCGTGAAAACGCAGCGTCGGCCGCGTCGCGAATGCGATCTCGCCGAGCGTGTTGTCGTCGTCCAGCACGTCCACAATGCCGAGCTGGTCCAGGTCGAGCCCGGGCTGGTTTGAGATCAGGGCCAGCAGCAGGTCCGGCTCGCGATACAGGTCGTCGGGCCGCATCAGCGCGCCGATGCCCGAGCGGTCGTGCCGCTGCTGCAGCTTGTTCCACCAGCGCTCCAGGTGGTTGCGCAGCATACCCGGCTCTTCTACAAATACGACGGAGCGCTTCCACAAGCCCAGCAGGGTCGTTTCCGCGCCGGCCACACCGGCGAAAAACTCCCACCCCGGAAACACCGTGACCCCAGCAGCCGTCAGCGAGCTTTCGACCGCGTCACCCTCATCCAGGTGCGAACCGCTCAAGCGCGCATGCACCGCGGCCAGCAGCTTTTCAGTCACCGGCGTTTCAGTCAGCGGCAGCAGGGTGGTCACGTCCAGCGGCTGTAGCGAGCGCTGCGTTTCCGGGTCGAAACGCCGCAGCGACTCGATCTCGTCACCGAAGAACTCCACCCGCACCGGCCGTTCCGCTTCCGGCGAGTACACGTCCAGGATGCCGCCCCTGCGCGTAAACTGGCCCGGCATCTCAACCAGGTCGACGGCCTCGTAACCGACGCTCGCCAGGTGTGTCGTCAGCTCGGCCAGGTCATGGTCTTCCCCACGCCGGATCGTTCGCGCCAGGCCGGCGTAGTAGTCGGCGCGGAACAGCTTTTGCGATGCAGCCTCGACCGGCGCGATCACGATTGAGGCCGCGTCTGTCGCAATCTTCCACAGTGTCGCCGCGCGCGTTTCCTGCACCTCCGCATGGGGCGACAGGTGCTCAAACGGCAGCACGTCGGCCGCGGGCAGTTTGACAACTCTCTCAGGCGGCAGGGCACCGGTCAGCTCACACGCTGCGCGCACCGCGAGAAAAAGCGCGTCGGCCGCCTTGTTGTCGGCCACCAGCACAATCGCCGGCTGCCGGGCCGCGCGCGCCAGCAGGGGTAGGTACAGGGCGCGTGCCGTCGCCGTCAGCCCGGACACACGCCTGCGCCCACGCCCCAGCGAAAGGTGGCGTGTGGCTTGTTCAAACGAAGGCGAGTGCTCCAGGTCCGCCAGCAGCTCGCGGACAAAGGGGAGAATCATTGTGTGCCCAGTCTAGCAGCGGAGCTTGGGGCCAATCAGGATTTGCCGGTCATAGCAGGGAGGTCGAAAAAGAACACAGCCGGCGATACATGAAAGCGTTGGCTCAGCCGCGCAATGTGATCCCGGTTCATCTGCCGTTTGCCCGCCAGCACGAGCGATACCGTACTTTCCACCCCAAACTCAGGAATCAGATCCTTCTGGCTTAGTCCATGGCTCGCCATCAAAAAGCGCAGCACTTCAACGGGATTGGCACCAGGGGCCGGATAGCGCTCCGTCTCGTAACGCTCGATGAGCAAGCTCAGCAGTTCCACGGCCTCCTCTTCGTCCGGCGTCGTTTCTTCTTTTGCAGTGAGCTTGTAAAGTTCAGCCGTGTAGGCCTGCAGTTCAAGGTCATTGTGGATGCATCGCGGTGCGCCAAGGTGAATCATTTTCGCCGGGTTTGCCAGTGTCACGCTCATCTGCCGTACTCCCTACCCCCAGTTCGAGCGGTCGTCATATTGCTTGTGCGTTAGAAACGAACGGGTATACACGTGTCCCATGGTCACGCGACCCTCCTTTTTCCTGGCATAGTGCACCACGGTCACAAGCCGGTAGCGGTGCCGCCGAACATTGAAAATGACGTAGCCGTCGACACAATCGGCGTTCGGTATGGTTTGCACCACGTCGACGAAGCTCGTCCAACGGCTCTCCCGAACAATCGAGTACCACGCCGCAATCTCGCTTCGAGCATCCGGGTATCTCCGAGCTTCCTCGTGCAAGTGCTTCAGAGTCACAACAACCACTTCGCCAGTCTCTTTTCATTTTGAAAAGCTGTCAAGTTGAATCTTTCTGCCGCTTCCGAGTTGCTAAACTCGCACCATGGCCACCGCCACCCTTTCCCCCGCCATCCTCTCCAGGTACGAGCCCGTGATCGGGCTCGAGGTTCACGTGCAGCTGCTCACGCGCACCAAGGCTTTCTGCGCCTGCGCCAACCAGTTCGGCGCGGCACCCAACACGCTGGTGTGCCCTGTCTGCCTGGGCCTGCCCGGTGCGCTGCCCGTGCTCAACGCCCGCGCGGTCAAGTTCGCGACCACCGCCGCCATGGCGATCAACGCGGAGATTCGCGAGACAAGTGTGTTCGCGCGCAAAAACTACTTCTACCCCGACCTGCCCAAGGGCTACCAGATCTCTCAGTTCGACAAGCCGCTGGCCGAGCATGGTTTTCTTGATATCGAAACCGCCGAGCGCGGTCCACGGCGCATCGGCATCACGCGCCTCCACATGGAGGAGGACGCCGGCAAAAGCCTTCACGACGGCGTTCACGATTCCGCGCAGAGCACGTCCGTCGACCTGAACCGCTGCGGCACCCCGCTGATCGAGATCGTCTCCGAGCCCGACATCCGCACGCCCGACGAAGCCTACGAGTACCTCACCAGGCTGAAGGAAATCCTGCTCTACACCGGCGTTTCCGACTGCAACATGGAGGAAGGCTCCCTGCGCTGCGACGCCAACGTGAGTGTGCGCCCGCGCGGGCAGGAGAAGTTCGGCACCAAGGCAGAAGTCAAAAACGTCAACAGTTTTCGCTACATCCGCGCGGCCATTGCCTATGAGATCGAACGCCAGGTGGAGGTCGTCGAGTCCGGCGACCGCGTCGTGCAGGAGTCGCGCCTCTGGAATGCCTCCGAAGGCCGCACCTACTCCATGCGCTCCAAGGAAGGGGCGCATGATTATCGCTACTTCCCCGAGCCCGACCTCCCGGCGCTGTGGGTGAGTCCCGAAGCCCAGCAAGCCTTGCGAGCGCAGCTGCCGGAGCTGCCGGAAGCACGCCGCGCGCGTATGATCGCCGAGTACGGCATCTCCGCGGGCGACGCGCAAACCATCACCGCAACCCGTGCTTTTGCCGACCAGTTCGAGGCCGCTGCGCGTGCCGCGAAGAACCCCCGCCGCGTGGCCGCGCTGGTGCAGTCCGAGCTGACGGCGCGCCTCAAGGCCGCGGGGCTTGAACTCGATCAATCGCCCATCACCATGGCCGGCATTGCTTTTGCCGCCGATTTGGCCGAGGCCGGCTCACTTTCCAGCAAGCAACTCAAGCAACTGTTCGACTCCGCCTTTGCTGCCGGCGAGGATTTCCCTGCAGTCTACGAGCGCGAAAAGCCGCAGCAGATTTCCGATTCGGGCGCGCTCGAAAGCATGATCGACGAGGTGATCGCCGCGAACCCGAAGCAGGTGGAACAGTACCGGGCGGGCAAAAAAACCGTTGCCGCTTTTTTTGTCGGGCAGGTGATGCGCCTCAGCAAAGGGCAGGCCAACCCCGCCCTGCTCAACGAGCTGGTTAGCCGCAAGCTCGACAGTTAACCCTTCTCTTCAGCCCCATGGCGTCGCCGTGCAAACAGGCCGGCTTATGAAAACGCAAGCGGTCCTTGCAAACGGCTTACGTCGAGCGACGCCCCATTCGTATGCTGTCAGACAGACTTCTCCGGTGTGGCAGCGTACATTCAGATACACCGCGACTGGCAGTCCTGAGTTCAACTGACTCGTCTTAGCGCGTGAGGAGGTTTTTTGCTCCTCACGACGGACAACTTATGCCTGCCAATCCTCCGCTTCGAGATCCTTTCCGGCCCTCTCCGCGCAGCCTGTCTCCCCGGAACCTGACGCTTGCGGGACTTCCGCGAGCCATTCTCGACGCACTCGCTCCACACCTGGCTCCAGTGGACCTGCCGCAGGGAACATCTCTCGTCAAACCCGATCGCACCATCCACTGGATTTACTTCCTCGAGAGCGGCATGGCCTCCATGAACAGCATGGATCTTGGCGGCACCCCTGTAGAGGTCGGCATCATCGGACGGGAAGGCCTTGTCGGCGTCCAGGCACTGCTTGGGCAAACCCAGACCCAAAATGCTGTCATGATGCAGGCTGCCGGCAGTGGTTTTCGTATTCGCGTCGACACCCTGCGCGAGTACATGACCAGCAGCATCGAGCTCACCCGCTGCATCCATACGTTTGTCTACGCCCTGCTTGAGCAAACCACCCAGTTGGTGCTATGCAACCGGCTCCATGAGCTGGAACCCCGACTGGCTCGCTGGCTGCTCATGACCTCCGACATCACTCAGGACCACACCCTTCGCCTCACCCAGGAGTACCTGGCTGAAATGCTGGGGGTCGGCCGCCCGGCCGTCACCATCGCGGCCGGTGCCCTGCAGCGCGCAGGTTCCATCGCCTACAGCCGGGGTGTTGTCGAGATCATCAACCGCGAACAGCTCCAGGGCGCCAGCTGCCAGTGCTCCACCATCATCAGGAATGCCTACCTAAGGGTCTATCCCGAAATATTTTCGCGCCAGTGTTAGCCATCGAACATTCCAGCCCCGCCGTCATTCGGCAATCTTAAAAGGCGGGAAGAAGCGTTACCTTCGTGCTCCTACGGGCGTTGAGCGGGTCAACATTCCTCCAGGCAAACTCGGGGGGGGCTATGCCAAAAATCTTATCCGTGGGACTCGATGGATTACTGCTGCACACCAGGAATCTCGTGCTACACCGGTCGGGCGCCGAAGTATTCAGCGCCAGGGCGGAAGCAGCCCTGGTGCTGCTCGATAGCCAGTACTTTGATTTGGTCGTTCTGTGTCATACGCTTTCAACCAGGGACATTGTTCGTATCTGTCGCCTGGTGAAGTTATTCTGGCCCAGAAGTCGAATGCTCATGGTCAGTAAAATTGGGGATACACACATGCAGACCTGTGACCCGGATATTGTCTTTCCGTGGCGAACCGGCCCGCAGGCACTGCTGGAGTTGACCAGGGATTTGCTGGCCGATCGGCTGGCGCCGGCAAACGTATCGACTGGTGCACTGGCCTTCCTCTTGTCCCCTGTTATCAATCAGCAGCATCGGGCGCTTCTTCACGGATAAGGCAAGACGGCTTTTCTGGCCAGCCTTGCGCAAAGGCTCCTGCTCCCACAGGCCGACTCGCCGGGGTCGCTCGGCCGGGCTAAACCCCCAGCGCCAACCTGCGATGAAAGACTGAAAGCATCAATCCTTGCAGCTGCCATGCCAGCTCCGGGTCGTAGCGGTAGCCTTCATCCCGCAAAAAAGCATGCGCCCCGTTCACTTCCAGCCACTGGTAGTCGGCCTGTACCTCGTCGAGTCTCGCCAGGATTTTGCGCCGGCCCTCCAGCGGGACGTGCGGGTCGTGCCGGCCCCAGATGTGCAACAGTTCGCCCCGGATCTCGCCCGCGCGAGCGAGGGAATCGTCCCGCTTGCCCTTGCCGAGCGAGCCCGAGTGGATATCCGTCGCGTAGAAGCAAACGGCAGCGCGCACTTCGGGGTTCATGGCAGCGCGAAACGCCAGGTGCCCGCCCAGGCAGATACCCACGACGCCCAGCCGACCATTGCACTCCGGCATCTCGGCCATGTGCCGCAGCAGGGAGCGCGCGTCGTCATCGTAGGCGCTGAGTTCTTTTTCGTACTTGTCGAAGTTACCCTTGTCTGACCCGGCCTGGTCATACGCCAGCACAGTTCCGGCGGGCTCCAGTTCGTGATACACCTCCGGCACCGCGACCAGGTAGCCGTGCCCGGCGAGAAAGCCCGCAAACCGCCGGATGGGCCCGGTCATCTGGAAGATCTCGGAATACAGGATGATCCCCGGAAATGGGCCTGCCGCAGCCGGGTGAAAAAAGTAGGTTCGCATCGGTCCATTCGCCGTCCCGACATCCGCGACCAGGTCGTCCTTCAAAATCATGCTTCGGCCTCACCCTTTCGTAGTGCGCGGTGCCCGATATCGCGCCGGAAGTGCATGCCCTTAAACTTGATGCCCGCGAGTGCGGCGTACGCCCTGTCCAGCGCTGCCTCGAGCGTAGGTGCGACCGCGCTGACGCCCAGCACACGTCCGCCGGCGGTGCGGTACCCGCCGTGTTCGAGCACCGTCCCGGCATGAAAGATTTCTACTCCTTCCGCCGCGCCCAGTCCGGAGATCGGCAAACCGGTCCGAAACGCGCCGGGGTAGCCGCCGGACGCTGCCACCACGCACACCGAAGCGCCAGGCCGCCAGCGAAACTCCGTATCGCTCAAACGGCCGTCCACCGCGGCTTCCAGGGCTTCGTACAGGTCGCTTTCAAGCCGCAGCAACAGGGCCTGCGTTTCCGGATCGCCGAAACGGGTGTTGTACTCGAGCACCACAGGCCCCCGCGCCGTCATCATCAGGCCGACAAACAGCACCCCGGTGAACGGCGTGCCCTCGTCCGCCATGCCGTCGATCGTCGGCTGCACGATGTGCTGCAGAATCCACCCACGCATTTCCGGCGCGAGCATGCTGTCCGTCGAGTAAGCTCCCATACCGCCCGTGTTGGGGCCTGTATTACCCTCGCCCGCACGCTTGTGGTCCTGCGCCGGCGGCAGGGGAGCCACGTGGCGCCCATCGCTGACAACAAGAAACGAAAGCTCCTCGCCTTCAAGAAACTCCTCCAGCACCACGCTTCCGGCGCGCGAGCCAAGCAGGGTTCCATCGAACAGCCCCGCGATGGCCGCTTCGGCGGCCGCGTGCGACGGGCAGATCAAAACTCCCTTGCCGGCGTGGAGGCCGTCGGCCTTCACGACCACCGTGCCCTCAAATAGCCCGAGCGCTTCCCGTGCTTCGGCGGCCGTTGCACACGCTGCGAAGTGCGCCGTTGGAATCGTGTGCCGCTGCATAAATCGCTTGGCAAAAGCCTTGCTCGACTCCAGCTGGGCCGCAGCCTGGGTCGGCCCAAAGACCCGCAGCCCGCGTGACTGCAGGGCGTCCACCAGGCCCAAAGCCAGCGGC
>CAXTYP010000059.1:0-11288 GCA_964248435.1 uncultured Acidobacteriaceae bacterium
GCTGCTGCGCCTCCGCCGGGGAGACGAGGCGAAAACCTTCATGGCTCATAGGGGTAGGTTTAGTTTACAAGCGCCGTTGGCGCCAGGACCGAAAGCGGCATAAGCGAGCCGCCCTCGGTAAGCGCGCTGAGCACGCCTGCGAGAAACGAAGCAAAGCCCAGCAAGGGGGTGTGCCCTCGAGCGAAACATGCGAAGGCAGGCTCATTTCGGAGAGACCTGAAAGGATGGCCTGCATTGAACCGGAAAGTTGACCGAGTTGGCCAGGAAGCAACTGCGGTGAGCCTCGCTGTGGAGCGAGGTCGCTCTCCCAACGTCAGTGCCGTGAGCGACTGTGACGCTGGGCAGCAACGTTATCTCGACAAACCTGCCGCTCCCGTCCGGCAGCTCTTCCATGAGTCCTTCTGCATCGTCGACGTATTCCAAAACCACGATTCCTGCATCGGCGCACAGATGCAGATACCAAAGTTTGTGGCAGGCGGAGATAGAGGCAACAAAGAATTCCTCCGGATTCCAGCGCGTCCGGTCTCCACGGAACGCCGGATCCGACGATCCTGCAATCACGGGTTTACCTTCGGCAGATACATTGAAGGAGCGCTGGTAGTCTCGGTAGCCTGAAGTACCGGTTCCCGTGTTGCCGGTCCAGCAAACTCTTGTGTGATACCGGTGCGTGCGAGTGATGCTCTCAGGATATCGCTCTGGCATAAGCGGCGCTGACCTACACCCGCAGCTCGGGCGTTGCCGCGACCAGCGCCTGTGTATACGGGTGCTTGGGGGACGCGATTACCTCCGCGGCCGGGCCGTACTCGAGCAGCCTGCCTTTTTCAAGCACCGCGATCTCCGTCGCCAGATAGCGAACCAGCGGCATGGAGTGCGTGATGAACAAGTAAGTCAGCGCGAACTCGCGCTGCAGCGAGCGCAGAAGGTTGACCACCTGCGCGCCCACGCTGACATCGAGCGCCGACACAGGCTCGTCGAGCACCAGTACCTCGGGGCGCAGCGCCAGCGCGCGGGCAATATTGATGCGCTGGCGCTGGCCGCCCGAAAACTCGTGCGGGTAGCGGGGCAGTGCCGACCCGTCCAGGCCGACAATGCGGAGCAGCTCGGCCGTAGCGGCTTGGAGCGCAGGCTTGGATTGCCCGGCTTCGTGCTTGTGAATCAAAAACGGTTCGGCCAGGATGTCGCGGACCCGCATGCGCGGGTTCAGCGCGGCATAAGGGTCTTGGAAGACGGGCTGCATGCGGCGGCGCAGCTGCCGCAACGCGACGGCCGAAGCACCGAGAATCGATGCGCCGTCAAAGTGAATGGTTCCGGAGGTTGGCGGAATCAGCGCCAGTGCCATGCGGGCCAGGGTGCTCTTGCCGGAGCCCGACTCGCCGACCAGCCCAAGGGTTTCGCCACGGCGCAAGGACAGGGAAACATCGTGGACCACGGTCACCGGGCCGCCCGCGCCCGCGCGCGGATACTGCTTGGTCACGTGCGCCAGCTCCAGCAGGGATGCCATCCAACCCAGCCTACCAGCCGGGACTATCCGTCCAGGCGATTGCGCTTCGCGCGAACCCCACCGCCGGCGAGCTGGGGCGGCGAGGCTCTCGGCCCGTCTACGCCGGGCTGGTATGACGTTCATGAAGATCGCACCCGCCTTGCCGGAGCTTGAGTGAGCAAGGTACAGTGGCAGCGCTCGATTCTTCAGGAGAAAATAATGCCCCAGCTGTCTCGCCGCAACCTTCTTGCCCTCGGATCTGCTTCCGCCGCTTCCCTTGCCGTGCCTTTTACCTTTGGAGCGGCCACCGCCCGCGCCCAGGCCGCTCCCTCCGACCTGAATGCCGATGTACAAGCGCTGCTGAACGCAATCAACAACGGCTTTGATTTTCAGAACCGCATGATGGACGCTTATGCGACTGGCTCAACCCTGCGACTGACGCAAAGCTACAGCGACGAAGCCGTGGGCGCGACTGCGTTTACCTATGACAATGCGGTCGCGATCCACGCGTATCTCGCGGCCGGCGACACGGACGATATTGCGCGTGCCGAGACGCTCGGCATGGCGTTGCTGTATGCGCAGGCGCATAACTTCCCGGTCGCCGACGGACGCTTTGCGCAGGCCTACTTCGTCAATGTGCCCAATGCGGACGGGGTGTACATTACGCCGGCAGCCGCGCCGTACTACTTTTACGGCAGCGCGGTGGGCGACCAGGCGTGGACCGGCATGGCGCTGGCACAGCTCTATGCAAAAACCGGCAACAGCCGCTTCCTCACCGGGGCGCTCGCGGTCGGCAACTGGATCGTGACGAACACTTACGACACCAAAGGGCCGGGCGGCTTCCGCTTCGGCACGGTCATCGACCAGTACAACCAGTCGCAGCCCTCGCCCAATGGCAAGTCGACCGAGCACAACATCGATACCTATGCGTTTTTCACCATGTTGAGCCGGCTGACGCAAGGTGGCAACGCCGCCAACGGCAGCAGCTGGTCGGCGCTCGCGGCCCATGCGGCGCAGTTTGTCGCGGCCATGTTCAACGCGAGCGGGCCGTTCTTTTACACCGGCACACTGCCCGACCAGGTCACCATCAATGTGTCGCCGATCCCTGAAGACGTGCAGACCTGGTCGTACCTGGCGGGGCTGCAAAAGTCGACGCAGGGCACCATCGATTATGCGCTGGCGCACCTGCAGGCGACCGATACGGCCAGCGCGCCGCACTCATCGTTGAAGGGCAGTCAAACGGTGCACGGCATGGTGTTCTCGTCAGCCAGCCTGACCACGACAGCCGACGATCCGCAGGCCGTTTGGCTAGAAGGCACCGGGCACACGGCCGCCGCGCTGATCGCTCGCGTACTGAAGGGCGAAAGCGTAGCGGCGATTGTGAGTGACCTGACAGCCGCGCTGGCGCTGCTGCAGCAATCCATCCTGGTGCAGCAAACACTCGGCGTCGGCCTGACCGTGGGTGGAAAGGTGATCCCTTCCGGGCTGGGCCTGGTGGCAGCCACCAGTGTGCTGGACACTGGGTTCGGCTACACCTACGGGCCGTCGCTGCATATCGGTGCCACCGGCTGGTTTCTGCTGGCCGCTGTCGCGAGCAACCCTTTCCAACTGGGCTACCGCGTTCTGGGATCTTAAACCTTAGCAGCGCGACGCTTTGCGCCGGAACGCACTTGCTGTACGGCAAGCGCGTTCCGGCGCGGAGTTCAAGGAGCTAAACCTGCCGGCCCCGGAAAGCAGGGACCGGCAGTCGGCTCAGTCCCTTGCACAAACCGTCACGGACGGGGTGCGAAGTAGCCCGTCCGTGACCGGACCTGGTACTTGCGGTCCAGGCAGAAAAGATAGATGGTGCGGAACGCGCCGTTGGCGGAAAAGTCGGCAGGCTTGTAGCTCAGCGCGTACTGCGAACGCAGCTCCTGCTGGATCTGCATAAAGCTGTTCGGCATGTCCTCAATGCGGTTGGGGTAATAAGCCCGGCCGCCCGTGGCGTCGGCGATCTTTTGCAGCGTGTCGTCGCCGCGGTCGCGGCTGGGGCTCATGTTGGTGCTGATGGTGTACACGCTGGTTTCGGCCCGCTGGCACTCCTTGATGGCGTCTTCCAGGTAGCTGTGGCTTTGGTTGTCGTCGCCGTCCGAGATCAGAATGACGGCCTTGCGCGCGGGTTCGTGGTGCAGCGTCGCGTCCAGCATCTTCTCGTGGCAGCCGGAGTAGACGGCGTCAAACAGCGCCGTGCCGCCGCCCGAGTGGAGCCCCTCGATGCCGGCAGTAAGTGCGTCCAGGTTGTTGGTCCAGTTCTGTTTGTAATCCGGGGCCAGGTCAAAGCCTTCAACAAAGGCCTTGTCGCTCGCGGGGCGCAGAATCTGCAGCAGAAACTCCGTCGCTGCCTGTTGCTCAAACGCAAATCGCTGCCGGATGGAAGTACTGGTGTCAATAACCATGCCGACCCGCAGCGGCAGGTTGGTGTTTTGCTCAAAGCGATACACCTGTGCCGGGGCCTTGCCGTCGTCGAGCAGGGCGAAGTCGCTTTGCTTGAGGTCATTAATAAAGTGGCCGTGGCGGTCGGTCACGGTAAAGGTGAGATACACCTCGCTGACCTGGGCCGTAATGGTGAAGGCAGGTGCCTGGCCGTTTTGCGTGGGGGCTGCGCCTTGAGTCGACGGGGCCGCATTGCTGCCGGGCTGCGAACCAGCCTGTGAGCCAGGTGTTGCCGGCGCAGGCTGGGCCGTTTGCGCGGCAGCCGGCTGGGCCGGTGCGGCGGAGGATATTGCCAAAAAGAAGGCGGCACAGGTGAGCAAGGGGGAGGCAGTAAGGGACTTCATTGTATGCCCCGATTTTACCGTTCAGCGCTCCTCCGTGCCGGAGGAGGCTTCGGGCGCGCCCTCGAGCCCGGCGAGAAAGCCAGTGAGCTCGGCGGGCAGCGGGGCTGCCAAGTGGAGCGGTTCGCCGGAGCGGGGGTGCTTGAGCTCCAGCTCGGCCGCATGGAGAAAATTGCGGGGCAGGGCGATAGTTTCAAGCGCGCGGCGCCGGCTTTTCTTGATGAGCTTGCCGTCGGGTTCGGCGCGGATCTCCGCGGGCGCGCCGTACAAGGTGTCGCCGACAACCGGGTGGCCGAGCGAGCTGAGATGGACGCGGATCTGGTGGGTGCGGCCGGTCTCAATGCGGACGCGGAGCAGCGTGAAAGGGCCGAAGCGGGTGGACAAGCGGCGCTCGACCCGGTAGTGCGAAATGGCGGTGCGCGCCCCGTTCACCCGGCGCGTGGTCATGCGGGTGCGGCGCACGGAGTCGCGACCGATGGGTGCGCTGACGGTGCCGCGGTCGGCATCGAGATGGCCGTGAACCAGCGTGATATAGGTCTTGCGCAGCGCGCGGTCGGCAAACATGGCGCTGAGCTTGGCATGGGTCGCATCGTTGCGCGCGACCAGGATCAGGCCACTGGTTTGGCGATCGAGACGGTGAACGATGCCGGGGCGCAGGGCGTCGCCCGCCCCGGAGGAAAGCTCGCCATAGTGGTGCAGCAGGGCGTTGACCAGGGTCCCCCGGTCGCGCGTATTTTCGCGTGGGTTCTCAATCGGCGCACCGTCCTCATCGGTCTCCTCGGCACCGTCGAGACTGGAGTCGTCGCTGCGGGCTCCGGCACCTGCGTGGACCAGCATGCCGGCGGGTTTGTCGATGACGGACATGTCGTCATCCTCATACAAGATGGAAAGCGGGATCGCCTCGGGCGTCGCGCGCAAGGGCGGCAGCACGGGCTCGCGAAGCACCGCAACCTGCTCGCCGCCTTCGAGCCGCAGGGACGGCTTGGCCGTCGCGCCGTCGACCAGTACGCTTTCCTGCTCGAGCAGCAACTGCACCCGCGAGCGGCTCACTCCGTCGAGCTGGGCGGTCAGCCACGAGTCCAGGCGAGAGCCCGCGGCTTCGGGTGGAACGGTGTGCTCGGAAAGGGGCATGGTTCAGCGTAGCAGGGCGTGGACCACCGTCAATTCGTATGGCCGGGACCGTCAATGCCCGAAGGCCAGTCCGGCATGTTGGCGGCCGGGGGCGGCGCAGGCGGAGCAGTGGGCGGCATCAGGTTGCGGTGAATCATCCAGGCGCGCAGCAGCAGGGGCCAGCCGGCGAGATCGCGAATGTCGCCGCACAGACCGCAGCCGTGGTTGCTAAAGTCGAACAGGTGCATCTCCACCGGGACGCCGCCGGCCTGGAGCGCGGAATACATGGCGACGCTATTGCCGACCGGCACCACGGGGTCGCCCGAGGTGGCAAAAATAAAGGTTGGCGGGGTTGCGGGTGTGACGGCGTACTGGGGCGAAAGCCGGTGGGCGATTGCCGAGTCAGGGTTGATCCCCAGCAGGTTGGTCACCGAGCCGGGGTGCGGCTTCGGGGTGCCGGCGAGCTCCATGCTGATGACCGGGTAGGCGAGGATTGCGAAATTGGGCATGCAGTCCACCCCGCTCAGCCCGGAACCCGGCGCGTCGCTGACCCTGCACTCCGTCGCAAGCACCGCTGCCAGGTGACCGCCTGCGGAAGAGCCCCACACGCCGATGCGATCGGGGTCGATGCCGTACTCGGTGGCATGGGCGCGAATCATGCGCATGGCCTGGACGCCGTCCTCGATGGGCACGGGGTACTTATAAGGAGCGACCCGGTAGTCGAGCACAAACGCGGCAATGCCCTGCACGTTGAGCCACTCGGCATACTGAAACCCCTCATGCCCGAGCGCGATTTGCTGGTAGCCGCCGCCCGGCAGGATAAGCACGGCCGCGCGCGACGAGCGGGTGGCGGGAATAAACGGGTACAAGCGGGGCCGATCGCTTTCCTTGTTGCCAAGCGCCCCTGGCGCGACCTGTCCATAAAGGGAAACAGGTGCGGGAATAGGGGCGTTGGGTGCGGGCGCAAGCGGCGGCGGACCCTGGGCGTGCATAGGCAGGAGAACCGAACAGGCGAGGGCGGCGAGCAAAGTGAGGGGGCGGAACAGGACTCGGACAGCGGGCATGGACATACAGATGCCGGGCAGATGCGGGAAGAGACTTTCGTTTCAGACACTTTACGCGGGGGCAGCTGAACGGCCTTGCGCCGCAGGGCAAACAATCGCTTGTTGGCTCGGAACAACAATTTCTGTCGGAAACACCCCGGTGGCAAAGCGCCCGGCGCATACCGGGAAAGCTGGGATAGGGCAATTGGACTGCGTTAATCTGGGCACTTCCATGCCCACTCACAACGGCCGGGCCGACGATCCTTCGCAACCCTCCACGCCCGACCGCATCCTTTTCGGGTTGTTGATGTTTTACGGTGCGGCGGCCTTCGTCTTTCTGGCGCTGGTCCCGCGCTTGTTTTTGCCGGCCGAGGATGCCGTCATCCTGTTTGCCTACAGTCGCAACCTGGCCCTGCATGGTGCCATCACCTACGTGACCGGCGGCCCGCGGGTGGAAGGGGCAACAGACTTCGGCTGGATGGCGCTGATCGCCGGGGCCATGCGGCTCGGGCTGGATCCACTTGTGTTCTGCGCGGCAGCCAACGTGGCCTGCCTGCTGGGCCTTGCCGTGGTGCTGCTTCGACTTGCAAAGCTCAGCATTTCTCCTGGCAGGGTTCTTATGATCGCCGGGGCTGCAGCATTGTTCCGGCCCATCTTCGCTGCGGCTTCCGGCTTTTCCGTACTGCCGAACGCGCTGGGGCTCGCGCTGCTGGTCTTGTTTGTGACCGGGCGCAAGGCTCGCGCGGCCTCCATCACAGCGCTGGGTCTGTGCCTGCTGCGCCCTGATGGGGTGGTGTTTGCCGGGCCGCTGCTCCTTGGACCGTTACTGTGGACACCCAAGGGCGTGCGTGAACGGGCGCTGGTGTCGGTCGCAACCCTGTTTCTGCTGCCCGGCGCCCTGTATTTCGCATGGCGATGGCACTATTTCGGCGAACTGTGGCCGTTGCCGTTCCTGGTCAAATCCGACTTCCACCGTGAACTCGGGTTCCTGGTCACCGGTTCAGTGCGGTCCAGCCTTGTGCCGCTGCTGTTCACCGGGGTCGTGCTTGCGCCGGTTTTTGCCGTGCGCAGGCGCGAGAGCACGTGGCTTTTTATCGCGCTCGTCGCTGCGCCGACCCTGTTTTTCTGGACCGTGCGCCTGGATCAAAACGTCGGGGCCCGTTTCTTCTTTTATTTACCGACAGCGACGGCCATTACGCTGGCCTTTCACTGGCAGGCACTCGCTTCCAGGCGTGTCCTGGTGTTTCGCGTGGCAGTGGGCGCCTGGCTACTGTTGCTGGCCGCGCCCCAGTACCGCGAGTGGCTCACCTTCCGCTTCATGCAGTTCCGCAACGTCGAGGCAATTGCCGAATCACTCAGGGACCTTCCGGTACACGGCACCCTGCTTGCATCCGAAGCCGGATTCGTTCCGTACGGCTCCGGGTGGCCTTCCGAAGATCCATGGGGCCTCAACACCCCTCGGTTCGCCCACCGATTCTTTCAGGCCGCGGACGTCGGGCGGCTCCGGCCTGACCTGATCGTGACGCACCCTGACCTGGGAGATTCGTGCATCGAGCCTGCGGTACCCGGGGCACCGGCCAGTTCCCCGGCCAGCTACCCGGATCGCACCTGGCCTCACCTGACCCATAACCTGGTGCACGGAGCCACGGAAGCCGGGTATGAACTGTGGCTGACCCCGTATGGATCACCGTTCTACCAGCAACGGAAACGCTGGAAACCGGGCGAAGGGGACCGGGAATGCTGGTTTATCCGGCTCCGCTCTCCTTTGCGTCCAGACCTCGAAAACATTCTGATCACGCACGGAGGCATCGCGCCAGTGGAGGCAGAAACCCTGGAACGCAGGCGCTTGCGCCCCGCGCCGTAACTTAGCGCCTACATCACCAGTGCGACGCGTTCCAGCTCGGCCTGCATGCAAGCCGTGTCACACTGGCCGCCATCCATGCGGATCACGGCATCCTGCACCAGGTGCGCATTGGCACCATAGCCTCGGCCGTTTAAAAATGCGGCCAGCAGTTCCGACGCCTGAAAGGTGTCAATATCGGTCTGCAAAAGCACCGAACGCAAGGTGCCGAGATCGTAGCTGTTGAACTTTTCCACGCGCTTGCTTTCCATCAGGTGCCCCTTCCTTTAGGTATGTTGACCTGGTACAGTCTGCAAACTCTTGACTTGTTTCCCTGTTGGAGCGGGAAAAGGGCCGTTGCGTTGCCGGGGCGCCGTGCTTTCATGCAATCAATTCGAGTTGGGCGGCGCACTTTCGCCGGCGATCAGCACCGGGATGCCGTCACGAACCGGGAAAATGCATCGGCAGGACTCACAGCGGATGGCCTGGATCTCGGCCGCAATGAAAACAAGGGAGCCATGGCACGCCGGGCAGCGAAGCCTCACGAGAACATCCGGTGGGAACATGCCCGTATGATAAGCCGGCATGCTGCGCGTGGGATTAACGGGCGGGGTCGGGAGCGGCAAAAGCGCCGTCGCGCTGGTATGGACCGAGGCCGGCGTGCCGGTGCTGAGCGCGGACGAACTGGGGCGCGCGCTGATGCTTCCCGGCGAAGCCGTCTACCAGGGCATTGTGGAAGCATTTGGCGAGGGCGTGGTGCGGGCGGACGGGGAACTGGACCGGGGGGCGTTGGCGCGCGCGGCATTTGATGGGGGCCGGCTCGCCGAGCTGAACCGAATCGTGCATCCGGCGGTGATCGCAGCGCAGGAGCGCGAGCTGGCCGCCCTGGCCGCTGCGGGCGAGCACCGCCTGGCCGTGGTGGAATCGGCGCTGATCTTTGAAGCCTCCGGGCACGAAAGCGACGTGGGTCCTGAGGCCGGAACAGGGCAGGGGGGCGGAACGGTGCCGGGCTGGCGCGAGCGGTTCGGCAAGCTCGTGCTGGTCACCGCGTCCAAAGCTGTCAGGGTGGAGCGGGTTGTGACTCGGGCGGGTGGGGCCGGTCTCGGTGAAGCAGGGCGGGCTCGTCTGCGTGAGGACGCCCGCCGGAGGATGGCGGCGCAATGGCCGGACGAGTGGAAACGACCGCGTTGCGACTACCTGATTGAAAACAACCGGACCCTGGTGCTGCTGCGCCGCGACGCCCTGCGGGTGCTGGCCGCCCTGCGCCGGGACGCTGAAAACGCGTGAGTTCCATTTTGGGAATCGGCTAAATTTGTCCATCGTCGGAAGGGCAAACCTCCAGCCGGTCGCGTAGTCTAACGCTCAGGCGGACGACGGGAGCGGAACGATGTTGCGGCGGATGGTGTTGACGGCTTTTCTGGTCTGTGGGATCTGGTACCTGACTTCGGGACACGCTTTTGTTCCCGGCTTTGTGCCGAGCCATCTGCTGCCCGGTCGCGGCGAAGTGCCTGTGAGCCGCTCGAGCACCCCGCTGGTTCTCGAAGAGGTCAAGGCCGCGCCCGAGTACGATACGGAGGAGCTGACCAATATAGCCGTCTACAAACGGCTGCTGCCGTCGGTTGTAAATGTGACCTCGACAACCGTGCAGATGGACTTCTTTTATGGCGCGGTGCCGAGCCAAGGGCAAGGCTCCGGGTTCATTCTCGATAAGCAGGGGCATATCGCGACCAACTACCACGTGATTGCCGACGCCCAGAACATCGAGGTGCAGACCTCGGACAAGCACCGCTACAAGGCCCGTATTATCGGCAAGGACCAGCGGCACGATCTTGCGTTGCTGCAGATCGACGCGCCCAACCTGCAACCGGTCCTGCTTGCGCAGTCGCACGACCTGGTCCCGGGGCAAAAGGTGTATGCCATCGGCAACCCTTTCGGCTTGAACGGGACCATGACGACCGGAATCATCTCGGCCATTCGCTCCATCCGCGGCCCGGCCGGCGGGCAGATCGAGAACGCCATCCAGACCGACGCGGCGATCAACCCCGGCAACTCCGGCGGCCCCCTGCTGAACTCGCGCGGCGAGGTGATCGGGATCAACTCGCTGATCGCGACCAACCCCAATGAATCGGTGGACCAGAGTGCGGGCATCGGCTTTGCGATCCCGATCGACACGGCCAAGGCCGTGCTGGCGGACTTTGAAAAGTTCGGACACTCCCGGCGTCCGTCGCTGGGTGTCGTCACCCTGCCGATCGGCCCGGAGCTGGCGCAGCAAATGGGCCTGGCTGCGGACGCGGGGATGCTGATCCAGCAAACGGTACCCGGCGGAGCGGCACAAACGGCCGGGCTACGCGGCGGTGGCGAGCGGGCGTTGCTGGGCAACTACCAGATCATGCTCGGGGGCGACCTCCTGGTCGCGATCGACGGGCAGCCAATACGCGCGGCCGAGGACATTTCAGACATCATGGACAAGCACCAGGTGGGCGATGCCGTGACCGTGACCTTTTATCGTGGGCAGCGGCGCATGACCGCGCGGCTTGTACTGGGTGAGGTCGGTCAGCAGCAACAGCAGGCTTGAGTTCATCCAGGTGCCGGCCCACTGGTCGCGGCTAATGTATAACAGCCGCTTGGCCCATCGCTGAGATCAGATCATCGAAGCCGGCACCAACGTCTTCGGCGGCTCACCTGTCCATATCCGGGGCTCGCGCGATGGGTTGCAGCATACCGCTATGCCAAAGCGGCAGGTGGTGCCGGTAAGAACTAGGCTGCCGTCGCACGACGGCGCCGGAAGCGAGCGGCCAGCTGTCCCGGCAGGGCAGAGCCCGTGGCGCGAAGGATGCCGTAGCACAGGCCAAGCCAAAGGCATGCGCTTACGGGTAAAAGCAGGGCCTCGGCTCCGCGCGAAAGCGCGCCAGGCAAGGTTTGGCGAAGCGTGACCAGGACCGCGCCGCTGCCAAGCGCGGCAAGAAGGGCACGCCCGCACTCGCGCGCGTCGAAGCCGCCCA
>CAXTYP010000060.1:0-11248 GCA_964248435.1 uncultured Acidobacteriaceae bacterium
CGCGCCCGGTGCGCCTGGTGCCGCCTCGCTCATCTCGATCAATCTGGAAGAAGAGATGCGCCGGTCGTATCTCGATTACTCCATGTCGGTCATTATCGGGCGCGCGTTGCCCGAGGTGCGCGACGGCCTGAAGCCCGTGCACCGGCGTGTGCTTTACGGCATGCACGATATGGGGCTGCAGCCGAACAAGAAGTACACCAAGTGCGCCAAGGTCGTGGGCCACGTGATGGGCAACTACCACCCGCACGGCGATGCGTCGATTTACGACACGATGGTGCGCATGGCGCAGCCGTTTTCGTTGCGCTACCCGCTGGTCGACGGGCAGGGGAACTTCGGCTCGATTGACGGCGACCCCCCGGCGGCGATGCGGTACACCGAATCCAAGATGGCGAAGATCGCCGGCGAGATGCTGGCCGACATCGACATGGAAACGGTCGATTTCGTGCCGAACTACGATGAGTCGACCTTTGAGCCGGCGGTGCTGCCTGCACGCATTCCGAACCTGATCGTGAATGGTTCGAACGGGATCGCGGTCGGCATGGCGACCAATATTCCGCCGCACAACCTGACCGAGGTCCTAAACGCGACGATCGCGCTGGTGCAGAACCCCGAGGGCGGGCTGGCCGCGGTGCTCGAGCATGTGCAGGGGCCGGATTTTCCGACGGGCGGCTTTATCTACGGCAAGAGCGGGATCGCGAATGCGTATCGCACGGGCCGCGGCCGTTTTCTGATGCGCGCCAAGGTCGGCATGGAAAACATCTCCGGCGGGCGGCAGGCGATTATCGTGACCGAGATTCCCTACCAGGTCAACAAGTCGAAGTTGATTGAGCGTGTCGCCGAGCTGGTGCACGAGAAAGTGATCGACGACATCAGCGACGTGCGCGACGAAAGCGATCGCGATGGGATGCGGATCGTCATCGAGTTGAAGCGCGGGGTCGAGTCGCAGATCGTGCTGAACCAGTTGTACAAGCACTCGCAGATGCAGGAAAGCTTCTCGATGATCTTTTTGGCGGTCGCGAACAACCAGCCGCGCGAGCTGCCGCTCGATGTAGCGATTCAGCATTTCATCGAGCATCGCGTGGACGTGGTGCGGCGCAGAACGGCGTTTCAGCTGCGCAAAGCGCGAGAGCGCGAGCATATCCTGCTCGGCTACCAGATCGCGCTCGATCACCTGGACACGGTGATTCGTGTGATTCGCGGTTCAAGCTCGCGGGCGGATGCGCGCGCAAACCTGTTCGAGTTTTTTGCGGGTCGTACGATCACGGTGCGCGGCAGTGCGATCGATGGCGTCACGCTGGACCCGGCGAAGTACCTGTCGGATGGCGTGACGCTGCTGCCGGCAACCCTGACGCTCAGCTTCCGGCAGATTGACGCGATCCTGGAACTGCAGCTTTACAGGCTGACGCAGATCTCGATCGACGAACTGTTGAACGAGTTGCGGCAGGTGCGCGCCAACATCGCGGAGTTTGAGTCGATCCTGGCGAGCGAGCCCAAGCTGCGCTCGGTGATCGTGAAGGAACTGGAAACGGTACGGGACCAGTACGGCGACGCACGGCGCACGCACATCCTGGACGAGACCGCGGAGCTGCAACTGGAGGACCTGATCGCCGATGAGCAGGTCGCGGTGACGGTCTCGCACTCGCAGTACCTGAAGCGGACGCCCATCTCGACCTACCGGCAGCAGCGGCGGGGCGGCGTGGGACGCATCGGCATGAAGACGCGCGAAGAAGACTTCGTGCAGCAGCTGATCGTCAACTCGACGCATGCTTACCTGCTGTGCTTTACCAACACCGGGCGCATGTACTGGCTCAAGATTTACGAGATTCCCGACGTGGGCGCGGCCGGCAAGGGCAAGTCCATGGCGAGCCTGCTGAACCTGCAGCCGGGCGAGCAGGTGCGCAATATCCTGGCCGTTCGCAACCTGGAAGAAGAAGGAAAGTACATCTTCTTCGCGACGCGCAAGGGAACAGTCAAAAAGACGCCGCTCAAGGATTTTTCGAACGTGCAGTCGCGCGGCATCATCGCGATCGGCATCGACGATGATGATGAGCTGATCAGCGTCAGCATCACGGACGGCAAGCAGATCGTGTTTCTTGCGACACACGAGGGGCTGGCGATCCGGTTCGGCGAGGAAAATGTACGCTCGATGGGGCGGCCGGCCTATGGAGTGCGCGGCATCGACCTGCAAACCAAGGACTACGTCGTGGGACTGGCCGTGACCCCGGCTGAGCGCACGACCGGCACCGACGGCGCAAACACGGCATCGCTGATCCTGACCGTGACCTCAAACGGATACGGCAAGCGAACCGACGTGGATGAGTACCGTTTGCAGACGCGCGGCGGCAAGGGCGTGATCAACCTGAAGACCAGTACCAAGAACGGCAAGGTCAACGCGATCCAGCTTGTGGATGAAACGTCGGAGTTGATGGTGATCTCGCAGTATGGCAAGATCATCCGCATCGACACAAAAACGATCCGCGCGGCGGGGCGCTCGACCCAGGGTGTCAAGCTGCTGAATCTCGATCCGGAGGACAAAGTCGCTGCGGCGGTTGTGATTCCGCCGGAGGAGCTGAAGGACGAGTCTCCACTGCTTCAATAACAGCAATCCACAGGCAACCAAAAGGGCGCGGAGCCATCCGCGCCCTTTTGCTTTCTCCGCAACCTTTTGTCCGTACTTCCATTCTTCTATAGAAGGGAACACGACTCTATTCCAGAAAGCCGTTGTTGCATGGTTTGCAAACACCGTAGGACTCCCCCCATGATCAAGCTGCTGCCACTCGCTCTTCTTGCCGCCACGCCCGCTGCCGCCGTATGGGCGCAGCAACCCTCGTCTTTCACGTCAAACGCCGCTGCGGCCTCCTCGTCGCAGTCCACCTCCAGTGATCTGCCGACGGCACCACAGTCTACTATGCAGCCCGCCGTGCAGAAGGAGGTTCCTTTTGTCTCTATCGCGGTTGGGTTTACTTACTTGCAAACAGATTTGACCAATGTTCCGGGTGGTGCGGTCTCGTACCAGCTGGGCTGGTACGGCATCCCGGAGCTCCACTTGACCAAGCACATCAGCGTGATCGCCGACTTTACAAACTTCAGCAATTACCACGCGCGTTCGGGAGACGAAAACGTGCACGGGTTTACTGGCGGCCCGCTGTATGCGCTCCCAGTGCATGGGGTGACGACCTTTGTTTTTGCCGAAGGGGGTGCGATTCGCGACTCCAAGGCTGGACAGATCGAGTGGAACGCGGCCGCGGTGGGCGGTCTTGGCTTCAACCTGAAACTGACGCATGCCCTGGCGTTCCAGGTGGTGCCGGGTGAGTACGTGGCGACGCACTTGCCGAATGGAAATTGGCAGAGCAACTTTAATGCCAAAGCCGGCTTTGTGCTGAATACGTTTCGACTCAAGAGCAAAAGCTAGATCAGCGTAGCGAACCACGCGAACGCGATGAGCGTCATCCTATTTTCAAAAGAACACCGCCTGAGGGCACAAAGATACAAGGAGGACAGCATGGCAGGAAAAGGACTGGCGCTCGTCACGGGCGCGTCAAACGGCATAGGGTACCAGCTAGCCAAGCAACTGGCCGAGGATGGCTACGACCTGGTCATTGCCGGCAAGGAAGCAGAGCTGACGGCCCAGGCCGAATCCGAGTTGAAGGCACATGGTGTGCAGGTCAAGTCATACGTAGGCGACCTGAGCCAGTTCAAGCCCAACATGGAATTTTGGAACGTGGTGGAGTCGCTTGGGCGGCCGCTCGAAGTGGCCTGCATCAATGCCGGGCTGGGCGTGGGCGGCGATTTCATCAATACATCGCTGGAGCAGGAGATGGAGATTGTGGGGCTGAACTGCGGCTCGACGGTCCACCTGGCCAAGCACGTCACGCGGCAGATGGTTGGCCGCGGGCAGGGGCGCATCCTGTTCACGGCATCGATCGTGAGCGAGATGGTCGCGCCGGGGGAGTCGGTGTACGGGGCGTCCAAGGCGTTTGTGTTGCAGTTTGCAAAGAATCTTCGACATGAGCTGAAGGATTCGGGCGTCACGGTGACGGCCCTGCAGCCAGGACCTGTCAATACCGACTTTTTCAATGCTTCGGGCGCGGGCGACACCAAGGTGGGCACCGAGGGTAAAAAGGCCAACGAGCCCGAGGATGTAGCGCGCGCGGGCTTGAAGGCGCTTTTTGCGGGCGAAGAACATGTGTACGCGGCTTCGTTCAGTACCAAGCTCCAGGGTGCATTGATGGGCGTGGTGCCGGAGTCGCTGCAGTCAGCGGTGCACAAAAGTATGATGGAGCCGGCCAAGAAGTAGACGCATCATTGTGAACTGGGTAAAGCGCCCCTCCGCCGACGGAGGGGCGCTTTTACTTGGTGGCTAGGTTCGTTGCGAAAGGGATAGCAAGAATGTGCCTTCCTCGGCCTGAGCCCACCTGCAGGTTGGCGTGCCACCTGCCGCAACATTACTAAAGTGTTTAGAAGCGCATGGAACATTACCGTGGATTGTTGCGTGCGTGCGCTGACGGGGTACTGTGGGGAAGCATTCCGTCGCATATGGTTGACCATGGCGGGAGGGAGGCAGGGTGGTACCGCTTTGTGGGGCCAGGAGGCGGATTAAACGATGTCATGGAACATATTTGCGAAATTGCGCGAGTTGGAAGCCAAGCTTCAGGCGATCGGCCGTTCCCAGGCCGTGATCGACTTTGCCATGGATGGGACGATTCTGCACGCGAACGACAAATTTCTCGACGCGATGGGGTACACGTTAGAGGAGGTCAAGGGCCAGCACCACCGGATGTTTGTGGATCCCCAGGAGCGCGAAAGCCATGCCTACCGCGATTTCTGGCGGGCACTGAATGCAGGCGAGTACCGTTCAGGCGAGTACCGGCGGGTGGGTCGCGGGGGACGCGAGGTATGGATTCACGGCTCGTATAATCCGATCCTCTCGCGCAGTGGGGTGCCGTTCAAGGTCACCAAGTACGCAAGCGACATAACGGAGCAGGTCCGCAGCAGGGCTCGGGTTGCACTGCTTTCGCTGGTCGCCGATGGGACCGACAACTCGGTCGTGATCACCGGTGCCGATGGACTGATCCAGTATGTGAATCCAGGCTTCACACGGCTGACCGGGTATTCGCCGGAAGAGGTGCATGGGAAAAAGCCGGGCAAGCTGCTGCAGGGCCGGCACACGGACCAGGCAACTGTGCGAGAGATTCGCAATGCGCTGGAAGCGGAAAAGCCTTTTTACCAGGAAATCATGAACTACAACAGGAAGGGCGAGCCATACTGGATTGCCCTCTCGATCAGCCCGGTTTTTGGAGCCGATGGTCGCCTCGACCGCTTTGTCTCGATCCAAGCGGATGTGACGCAAACCAAGATCACCTCCATGGAATTCGCAACGCGCCTGCTGGCCATTGAACAGGCCAACGCGGTCTTGGAGTGGAACACGGCGGGACGGTTGACGCGACTGAACGCAACCGCAATGGCGTTGTTCAGAGTAGCGAATCTACAGGCCGCCGCGGGGCTCGAAGATCTACAGTATGAACACCTGTTTACCGAGGAACAGCGCGCGTCACTGCGTGGCGGCAATTCGCTGGCTGCCGACTTGACGGTCCGCAACCTCGACGGTGAGGAGGTATACCTGTCCACAATGCTGCAAGGGTTGCGAGACGTGGAAGGGAGGCCGCGAGCCGTGGTGATGTATGCGACGGACGTGACCTCGCGCCGTCGAAAGGTGGCGCAGGCGGAATCCCTGATGGGAAGCGTGTTGACACGGATCAGCAGTGTGGCAACGGAGATCTCCAACATCTCGTATCAAACCAACATCCTGGCCATCAATGCAGCCATTGAGGCAGCGCACGCAGGTGACGCGGGGCAAAGCTTTGCGGTGGTGGCGGACGAGGTGCGGTCGCTTTCCTTGCGGTCCTCCGGGTCGACTTCAGAGATTGCCAACCTGGTGGATGAAACACGGAAGCGGATCGACAGCCTCCGGGCATAAGCCGCAGGCGCACGTGCCGTTCCCATTTACCTGGCCCGCTTAAAAGTTCTGCGCCGCGGCTCCGACCACCGCGTCGATCAGCGCGCGGGCACCGGAACCAGGGTGGTCGTTGCACAGGATCGAAAACATGACCACGCGGCCGCTATTCGCCGTCAGGAAACCGGACAGGGCATCCACCTCGCCCAGAGTTCCGGTTTTGGCCTGCACGCGACCGCGCAGGGCAGGGAAGCGCGCGCTCAGGGAGCCGTCAACGCCGCCGACAGGAAGAGAGTTGTGCAGGATGGAACCCCAGGGCTGGGTGGTGCCGTAGCGCAGCAGTGTGGTCAACGCGCGCGGGGTGACGAGGTCCTTGGTGGACAGTCCGGAACCGTCATAGAGTACGAAGTCATCGGGCAAGACGCCGGCTTGCGTGGTTGCCCAGGCACGCACGACGCGGGCACCCTGAGCAAAGGAGCCGTCGGAGCCCTCGGCCCGGCCGAGCAGGCGCAGCAGCAGCTCGGCATGGAGGTTTTGCGAAACCTTGTTGATGACGGTGACGAGGTTGGAAAGCGGTGGCGATTCGCGCGTAGCGACGATGCGGGCCGTTGGGGAAGCCATGGCGACCAGTGGGTCCACGTCACGCACCGAGGTGCACGGCACATGGGGAGGAACGCCCATCATGGAAAGGCAGTTGGCATAACCTGTCGGCACTGTGCCTGTTGTTTGCGTCTGTCCGCTCAGCACTGTTGGTCCAGTCTGCACAGGCAGTGAACTAACTCCTGTAGCCAGCGCATGGAAGGCGATCGGCATGTGGGTTTCAGCAGAAAAACTCTGGGTGTCATTGGACGGGCGATGAGCGACGTCAGGGTAGTTGCGTGTTGTGATGGCAACTGTGGAAAGCGCATTGAGAAAAGCGAGCCCGGCTAGCTCGGTAGGGTTTTCCTGTGCAAGGGCGAGATGAACCGGGGTGCCACCCAGGGGAAGAGAGCCATAGATGCGGAGAGGCGCGATCCCAGAGCCTTTCGCAACGCCGAGAGCCGGTAGCGAACCGGCTGGCGCGGTCGTGGCGTCATTACCGTTGTAGGCTTCAAAGCCATCGCCATTTCGTCCTGTGACCTCCGGCAGCCATGAGGCCGAAAGGCTGGCCCCTGCAACGTTGCCTGGCGTGACTGTCAGGTACTGCACATTGTCGTTCACCGGCAGCGCCGAAACAGGCGCGCCGTACTCCCACAGAAGGTCGTCCCAGTTCCAGCCGGTGCCGTAGCGCTCGTCGGGAAACAGGGTGTCGTCGGCGACAACGGGACCGTCGACCGCGTGGATACCGCTGGCCAGTACCTGCGCGGCGAGCGCGTCAAAGGCAGCCAGCGGCGCGTTTGAGCGGTCGGTGTGGCCGGCATAAGGGTACACGCGGCCCGAGATGGACGGGTCACCGCCGCCGATCAGGCGGAGTTCGCCGTGCAGAGTCCCCCCGGCATCGACCGTGCCCTGCGCGAGTACACGTGTGCCCATGGTGTAGGTGGGCCCCAGCAGGGCGAGTGCGGCGGAAGTGGTGAACAGCTTGGCGTTGGACGCGGGTGCGAAGAGTTGCGCGTCGTTGCGCGCGTACAGGGTTGCTCCGGTGGCAGCGTCGATGATGGAGATCCCCACGTGGGCGCGTGCGGATGACGGGTCGGCGGCGAGGATACGTTCAACAACGGCCGGCATGCGACCGGCGGCTGGCCCCGGTACTTGTGCGCAGAGCGGCAAAGGCGCGAGCAGGGCAGCGGAGCAAAGTGCGAAGGTGGCAAGGGAGCGCATGTTGCACGGAGTCTAGCACCCACTCACTGGGAGCCGATGGCACGACCCCTGCGAAAAGGGAAGCCTGCTCCCGAAAGCTTGAAAGTCATTGCGAAAGCGCGTGTGAAAAGCAGTTAGGAGCGGACGTAAACGCCTTTTTGAGCCTTGGGGAGTTCGCATCCTACGAAGCACACCCAAGAAACCAGTCGAGTACTTGAAACGTTCATTCAATAGAGGACCTTCAACCCATGTCTGCGTTCCGCTCCCCCGCCCTTCCTTCGTTGTTCGCTGGTGTTGCCGCCGCCCTGCTGCTGCCGGCCACGCTCTCCTTCGCGCAAGCTCCGCGCACCGCTGTGCTTTCCGCCCAACTTGACACCGACATGTCCGAAGTCGTGCTGCTTTACGACGCGATCAAGGGCACGCCGATCATCGACCTGTCCGCCCCTGACGCGCGGCAACAGTTCTCCGCAGAAGACGCCGCGAAGATCCTGGCGCGGGGCTTTGGCACGGCTAACGCGCCGCTGCCGTTGGGCAAGGTAACGGATGGCGTGACGATTCCGGGGCGCGACGGCAACCAGATTCCGGCCCGTATCTACACGCCGACCGGCACAGGGCCATTCCCGGTGATCACGTACTACCATGGCGGCGGTTTCGTGATCGCGACCATAGACACCTATGACGCGAGCGCCCGCGCACTGGCCAGTCTTGCCAACGCGATCGTGGTGTCGGTGGAGTACCGCAAAGCCCCCGAAGCGCCCTACCCGGCGGCGCTGCACGATGCGATCGACTCCTACACCTGGGTGACGAAAAATATCGGCGCGTACAACGGCGTGACCGGCAAGGTGGCGGTCGCGGGCGAAAGCGCGGGCGGCAACCTGGCGACCGAAGTGGCGATTGCCGCGCGTGACAACGGGCTGCAGCGGCCCACGCACCAGCTGCTGATTTACCCGGTCACCAGCAGCGATGTGAACCAGGCTTCCGACCAGTTCTACACGGACAGCCGTTTGCCCCTGTCGACGCCGGCGCTGAGCTGGTTTTACGGCAAGTATGTGGCGAACCCCTCGCAGGCGAACGACCCCGGCGTCGCGCCGATCAACGCCAACCTCCAAAACCTGCCGCCGGCCACTATCATCGCGGCGCAGGCCGACCCCCTGCAGAGCGATGGCCAGGCCTACGCGGCCAAGCTGCAGGCCGCGGGCAACCAGGTAACCTACCAGCTGTTTACCGGCACCACCCATGAGTTCTTTGGCATGGGTGCGGTGGTGGCAAAGGCGCAGGCAGCCGAGCAGTTTGCGGCGGCGCAGGTGGCGGCTTCGTTCAGGTAAGGTATGTCGCCAGCAGAGCGCCCGGCCCTTGGTCCGGGCGCTTTCCTTTGCGCCGCTCGCGATAGCATCGGAGTCGCGATGCCGTTTGCTTCCCGCCCGCTTTCCCACTGGCAGCTCCGCACCCGGGTGCTCCCGCTGGGCGCGCGGACGCGGGTCATGGGCATCGTGAACCTGACGCCGGACTCATTTTCAGGCGATGGTCTGCTTGGTAGCTCACCCGGGCAGCAGGTCGAGCGAGCGCTGGCCCTGCTGGACGAGGGAGCGGACCTGCTGGACCTGGGGGCGGAGTCGACGCGGCCTGGTTCGGGCGCGGGCGGCGAGCGGGCGATTTCGACGACGGAGGAGCAGGATCGTCTGCTGCCGGTGCTCGAAGGGGTGCTGCGGGAGCGCCCGGACGCGATCGTTTCCGTCGATACCTACCGTGCGGCGACGGCGCGTCCCGCGTTAGCAGCAGGCGCGGAGATCGTCAATGACGTGAGCGGGTTTTTATGGGACGTGGCCATGGCCGGGACCTGTGCCGAACTGTGCTGTGGGGTGGTGCTGATGCATACGCGCGGACGCCCGGATGAGTGGCGCGGGCTGCCCCGGGTGCCCGGTGGGGAGGTTGTCGGCCTGGTGCTCCGAGGCCTGCGCGAACGCAGGGAGGTCGCGCAGGCAGCCGGGGTGGTGCCGGAGCGGATCGTGCTGGACCCAGGCTATGGCTTCGGCAAGGCCTTTGATGTGAACTACGAACTACTCGCCGGGCAGCACGAGTTGCTGTCACTCGGGCTTCCGCTGCTGGCCGGCGTTTCGCGGAAGTCATTTCTTGGACGAACGATAGCGGCACGATTCGGACGCCCGGATGTGCCGGCGGCGGAACGCGATCGCGCGACGCTGGCGGCCTCCGTCGCGTCAATTTTGAACGGGGCAAGCCTGTTGCGGGTGCATGCCGTGCGCCCCGCGGTCGAGGCGGCGGCCATTGCGGACGCGGTGCTGGTGGCGCAGTCAGCGGCGGGATAGCTATGCTCGAATGCGACGAAAGTCATGCGGGGCATGGTTTTTACTTGCTGCGGGCCGAAGCATCATGCACGCGATTGGCTTCAAAGCTCACGATGCGCCATTGTCCCTTGTTAAGCGTCCACACGCGCGTGTAACGGTACACGCCGAGCAGCGGCTGGCCCGAGTACATCCCCTGCAGATGGACTCGCGAAGTGACGACGGCCGTTGTGCCATAAAGCCGGATTTTGCGGTCTTGTACATCAATCCGGAGAACACGGTCCGCTCCGCTGGCGCGCGCTTGCAGCTCCTCGGCTTTATTCACAATGGTGCCGTCCGGGCCGATGCCAACGTAGGTTTCATCAAGCATGCCAGTCATAGCAGCGGCATCGCCGGCCAGCACGGCAGTGCGCCACTGCCCTTCCAGCTGCTCCACCTGCTTGTGCATGGCGCCCTTGGGACCGCCGCCGGTCATGGGGATGATGGCGGAACGCACGGGCATTACCGCGACTGCACCCAGCAGGATCACAGCGGCCCAGCTGGCGGTCTTGATCAAGTTGGCTTGCGGCATGCGCATACGTGTGTGTGTACCGGGATGGCGCCGGTGCGCGCCGGGATGCATGGTGCCTTGCCGGCACAACTGGCTCAGGCGATGGCGTGGAGGTCCTCGACGGAGCGCTCCTTCATGCGCTGGTAAAGCCCGCCAATCGCATACTTCTGAAAGTGCGGCGTACCCCGGTGAGTTTCCAGTGCGGCGCGGTCCGTGTACTGCTCATAGATCAGCACGGTGTCCGAGGTCGCCTCGCTCCAGTGCGCGATGTAGGTCAGGCAGCCCGGCTCCGCGCGGGAGGCGGCGGTGAGTTGCCGCAGCACTTCGGTGATGTCGGCGCGGTCTTCCGGGGCGAAGCGCAGGCGCACAAGGAAACTGACGGGTTCGGCCATTCTGGAAGGTCCTCTTTCAGGAGTGCAGCGCGCGCAGGGCGGCGGTAAATGGGGGCAGCTCGATGGTCTGGTCGCGGTCGGGCCCGGTTGAAACCATGCCGATCCTGGCCCCGGATTCCCGCTCCAAAAACCGGAGGTATTCGCGGGCACGCTCGGGCAGTTCGTCCCAGCTTTTCACGGCTTCGGTGGATTGTTGCCAGCCCGGCAGGCTGGTGTAAACCGGCTCGATCGACTCGATGCCACGCACGTCGGCGGGCATGGTGTCGACCACACG
>CAXTYP010000061.1:0-11173 GCA_964248435.1 uncultured Acidobacteriaceae bacterium
GAACGCTTCAACCTGCCCGACACACTCAAGGCCCAGCACACCGCGAAGCTGGCGCGGGGAACCCTGTCGTTCCCCCGTCTTTGTCACTATTCAGGCGAATTCGGATTGTATTGGAACGACCGGTTGGGTGGGTGTGCATAGCCCAGCGGCGGCCAGGTAAGGCGGGGCCGCGAGTTACAGGAGAGCAACTAGATGAGTTATTCGGTCGGCAGGGCAGGCGGGTTTTTTTCACGCAAGATCTATACAGAAGCCGAGCCCGACGCCGGACGATCGGCTTTGGCCTTCCAGCAGCCTGCGCGCCCTGCCGCGGGCGAGCAGGCAGGGGTATCCAACGAAGCGATGCTGAGGTCTTTTGATTTCGGATTCGAGCCGCGGGAAGGCGCGCCGGGAGCCAATCAGCATGGGGGCCCGCTGGGCTCCTTTGATTTTGAGTTGCCCAAGGATCAAGGCGCATCGGAAGCGAGTCAGCATGGGGGCCCGTTGGGCTCTTTTGATTTTGGTTTCGCGAAGTATCAAGGCGCACCGGAAGCCAGTCAGCACGGGGCCCCGCTGGGCTCTTTTGATTTTGGGTTCCCCAAGGATCAAGACGCACCGGAAGCGGGTCAGCACGGGGCCCCGCTGGGCTCTTTTGATTTTGGGTTCGCGAAGGATCAAGGCGCACCGGAAGCGAGTCAGCACGGGGCTCCGCTGGGCTCCTTTGATTTTGGGTTCGCGCCGCATGACAACGCCGGGGGAAGGCATCCACTTTCGTCGCAGGCCACAAACCCTGCAGTCCGGCCATCCGCACAGGATTCGCACTCCGCAGAGTCCTCGGCAGACTGGGGAAGCCGATCCAGACTCGTGCCGCCACGCCGTCAAGTCCGGGAAGCGAGCGGCGGCTTGCCCACGATTCCGGAAGAGGCGCGGCAGCCGGAGTCAACGGCGCTGAAAGCAAAAAAGGAGACGCCGCAAGCACCCCCGGGGGCGACCAAGCCTACCCGGTTCGCGGTACCGGAGCGAGCGTTCGCCGATGTGCTGACACAGCCGTTCGAATTGAACTCGAACCGTTTGAACCCGGTGACCGAGTTTGTGCGGGCACCGGGACGGCAGCCAATCGCCGCGGCTGCTTACGGCACATCCGCCACTGGTTCGGCGAACAGGACCCTGCAGGAGGGAGCGTTCGGGGTGCTCGCGGGTCAGCGCGGGTTGAGTGCGTTGACTTACGCTTTCAATGCGGCTACGTCCCATGGCAAAAAGCAGAGGTATACAAAAATGCTTGACGGCCTGCTTCAGGAAGATGTCGACAAGTTCAACGGCTCGGTAGCTGCCGGCAAGCGAGAGGATGAAGCTGCGCGGGCACGGACCGGTGTCTCCGGATTGCCCTCGCGAGCGTATCCGCGCCAGGACACCATGATCTTGACAAAGGACAACAAAGGCAATTTCGCCTACGACATGGACAAGGTGTTGAAGGCGGCAAGCTCGAAAGACCCGAAGACGGCTGAAACAAGCCTGCATGCCAAGGACATTCTGCTGGCGGATCACATCGCCAACCAGATTGCCGGCAAGCAGCGGAATCGTGCGATCTACGGCTTTGCGCACAGCGCCACCGCCACTGTGGGCGCGGGCATCGTGGCCGCGGCTTCGCATGGCACCAGTGTGGCTGCCGATGGCACCCTGAGGGCTGTCGGGTATGGAGTGACCGGCGCAAGCGGCATTGACCCCGCCAGGCTGATTCGCGGGGTGAAGCGCAGTATGCGCGAGAAAAAAGCCCTGAAGGTTAAAAGCGCTGAACTGGTCAACAGACAAGGCTTCGCGCAGGAGTCGCGAGACGGGTTCAGAGTTCCCGGAGTTGATGTAAGGACTGTCGATAGCAGGACCGGCGAGATCCGGATTGCCGACCGGGTTCCATCGCGTGCCGTGCCCGTGAGTGAAGTTCCTGATAAAGCGATCAATGCGGTCAGCGGGGCGTTGCAGGACCGGGCCGTGCGATCGGTCGAAAAGAATAATGTTTTTGGCGGAATTTTCCCGGCAGCGCGGTGAACGAGGAGCAAACGGAGCTGGCCAAGAAACAGCGGCGCGAGGACATTGCGGAACACGCCTACAACATTGTCAAGCAGTACCTGGGCGTGAACGATGCCGGCAAGATCCCGGGTTTCGTAAGTACGCTGCAGCAGATGCACGCGGCCAAGCCGAGCAAGGCAGACAGCATTTTCGACAAGCTGGTGAAAAAAGATCCGGAGATGTCAAAGGCATATCAACTGGTGCGGGATTTTGGGGCAGGCGACACCGAAGCTCGACTGCTGATTGTGCGCACCATGGAGGTCGCGGTCGAGAAAAACATGCAGGGTGATGAGACCATGGCGCGACTGGCCGGAACACAAGGGAAGGATTTCTCAAAGATCGAGAAAGACGAAATTATCAAGCCCATGGCTGACGCCGGTCGGCGTCGATAGCGCGAAAGTTGCGAGCACATTTGTTGTAGCGATGAGCTGCCCCTTTTGCATGAAAGGGGGCAGCCGGACGGAAGTGGGCTGAGCGGAAGCGCCGCCGGGATTCTATTTCCATCTGAACACTGCGGACGCCGGGTGATGCCGCTTCGGTTGGGCGCCGCGCGCGGGGAACTGCGTTTCTAAACTGCCCCGGCCACCCTGCCCTTTGCCGGCACTCCCATTCGCATGAATCGTCTCAATTCGTTTCCTCGTCGCAGGGCAGCCGCCTGCGACGATGCCGCCAGCACTGCTCCGTCAGCAGAACGGCAGCGCTGGCTCACACCTCGAACGAAGGAGCCGTCATGCTTCCCAGGTATCCTCGCCCTATCCTCTTCGTGCTCGCGGCCACGGTATTCGCCGCTGCAGCCTGCGCTCAGGTAGCCATCACCGGGCAGATACGCGGAACAGTAACGGACTCGGGTGGAGCTGCGCTGCCCGATGTAAGAATCACGGCTACCAGTGCGGACATGATGACGCCACGCACGATCCAGACCGACAAAGCAGGCGATTATCTCTTTGAGTCGTTGCCCGTGGGCACCTACACCGTCACTTATGTAAGTCAGGGCTTCCGCACCGAAGTGCGTTCTGGAGTTACACTCACGGCCGGCTTCACCGCCACGCTCGGCATCAGCCTGCAGGTTGGCTCAACAGCAGTCTCCGTGGAGGTTTCCGGCAGCGCACCGGTCGTCGATACCACGAACAACACTTCTGCCACCACCTTCGACGACGCTCTCCTCCAGGGCGTTCCCTCAGGAAACGATGTTTTCTCAACCGTGGCCGAAGCGCCCGGTATCGCCACCAGCGACTTCGACATCGCCGGCAGCCAGAGCTTCCAGCAGTCCGTGATGCAGGTGCACGGCAGTCTCCCCGGAGATCAGGTCTACAGCTTCAACGGCCTTCGCCTGAACTGGCCCGGCTCCACCGGCGGCTACACCTCCTTTTACGTCGATAACGACTCCCTCAGCGAACTCCAGGTCGTCACCGACAGCGCACCTGCGGAGGTAGCGGTTGGCGGTGTCTACATGAATCTCGTTCCCAAATCCGGCGCAAACAGCATGCACGGTCTTGCTCTCGGCTACTATCAGTCCGCCGGAACACAGGCCACCATCAGCGATCCCTTGTATCAGGGCGCCTCCGTTGGTGCGGGAACGCCATTCATCATGGCGCGAGACATCGCCACAAATCTTGGCGGTCCCATTCTCAAAGACAAGTGGTGGGTCTTCGGCTCATGGCGTCTTTACGACCTCAAGGAAAGCGTGCTGTCTGTTCCCAACCCGAACGGTACTCCCACCACAGACCCGAATCACCAAAGCAACGTCACCCTCCGTACCGACGGCCAGATCAACCCCAACAATCACGTGGATTTTGTGTGGTGGTACAACGAGCAAAACCGCTTCTTCCGTCGCGACACTTCCTACGCGTTCGTCACTGCCGACGCCTCGTGGCGCCAGATCGAACCGGCTTACATTCTCCAGGCGCAGTGGACCAGCAGCGTTCATAACTGGCTCTTCGATACGCGCTTGGGCTATCTGCACCAGCTTTTTCCGCTCAGCAACCAGCCGGGCACCTCCAGCACCGCCACGTCTCGGCGTCGCCTACGACGTCACCGGCAACGGCAAATCCGTAATCCGCGCCTTTTTCGGCCAGTTCGACGTCATCGAGGGTGCGGAACTCGCAGAAACCGTCAATCCAAATGGCCTAAGCACCCAGGTTTACAGCTGGACCGACTCCAACGGAGATGGCGTGCCACAAACCTCGGAGTGGCTTTCCTCTGCAAACTTGCTTGCGGCCTCGGGCGGAGTGGTCACCAGCGTCGATCCGCATCTCAAGCGCCCCTATTCCAACCAGGTAAATGTCGGCTATGAGCGGCAACTCGGCTCCAGCAGCATGATGCTTGGCATCAACGATTACTTCCGCAGCGTGAAAAACGAATATGCGGAGCGGAATCTCGCAATTCCTAACTCTGCTTACATTGCCAGAACAACCGACAACGCCGGCAACCCTTTTGTCAATTCCATTACTGGACAGGCAGTCACTCTTTATGACCTTCCGACCTCCTATATCGGCCTCGCCAATTACCTCATAACAAACATCCCGGAGCTCAACACGAATCACTACAACGGTCTCGAGATCACCGCGCAAAAGCGCATGAGCCACGGTTGGCAGGTCCTTGTCGGGTACACGCTCCAACAACAGCGGGGCACCTATCGTCGTGGTCTCACCGACGACTTCAACAACCCCAACAACGGGATCAACCGCCGAAACAACATCCTCGGCTACGATGCCACACAGATGTTCAAAGTAATGGGCGATTACAACTTGCCCAAGGCCTTCAACATCGGGCTTAACTTCCAGCACTACACGGGATACCCACTCGATCCCAACAATGGGCCGCCTACGGCGGTTTTCACCGGCCTGAATCTTGGCGAGGTCTCCATCATCGGCGAGCAGATCGGCCGGATCCGCCTCCCCAACGTGAATATCACCAATCTCCGCTTCTCACGGCCCATTCACTTGAAGGAGCGCTACACCCTTGAACCCGTCGCCGATCTCTTCAACGTACTGAACGCGAATACAGTCATCAGTGAAGTGCCCACCGGAGGCGGTGTGTTCCGAAAACCCACAAACCAGCTCAACCCTTTCATCGCGCGCTTTGGATTGCGCTTCAGCTTCTAGCCACTGCTTGAACAGCGGAGTGGTTTGACATACCCATCCGCTCAACGTCCTCGTTTCCGATCGGAGTTGCCTCTTGTTCAAGACTCGACATGGTTTCCTGCTCTTTCTCGTTAGTTTCGCCGCAACTGCCTGCGTAGCCGCAACGCCGCGCGGCAGCATCACCATCGACCGCATCGCCGACATCAAGTACCCAAGCGACCAGCAAGGCTCGCCGGACGGCAAGACCGTCGCCTTTCTTTGGGACGCCGCCGGCAAACAGGATCTGTATGCCGTCCATCCGGGCGAAGCCCCCGTCGCGCTTACTGATTTTTCTGTCGATCCCGACATCCTCACGTCGGATATCGAGCATTTCGAGTGGGCCACTCCGGACCTTTTGATCTTCAGCAAGGACGGCCAGCTATGGAGCACCAGCCTCGCCTCCCCGCATCCACAACAGTTACCCAACATGGCAGGTGTTTCCGTTTTCGCGCTCTCGGCAGATAGGCGACAGATCGCCTTCGTGCAGAAGGGTGACGTTTATGTCGAGTCCCTGGCAGCCCATACCCGCCGCCGCCTTACTCACGTGTCCGAAGGTCTCACCATTAGCAGAGTGTCTTTCTCTCCCGATAGTAGTTATGTCGCCTTCGACGCTGCCCGGTACCAATCCGTCCCGGAGCCCCTCCCCTACAACGGCGACCTCGTCAAGGTCTTTCGCCAGCTGAGCTGGGACGACCGCATCGGCGTCGTTTCCGTGTACGCCTTCGCCGCTGAACCCCTCTGGATCCAGGTCAGTCCCCGCAACTACGGCTCCACAGATATGCAGTGGGGCGCCGGGCCCTCCATCCTCCACGAGGAGTTCTCCCCGGACCACAAGACGCTGGAGATCCAGCGCACCACGCTGACCGGCGAAACACGCACCCTTTGGCGCGATCATGACGATGCCTGGATCTCACCCGCGGACGGGGCCATGGACGTTGCCTCGCCCGATGGCAAATGGCTGGCATTTATCAGCGACCGCACTGGCTGGCCTCACTTGTACGTAATTCCCACGAACGCAACCTCCGAAACCGAAGCCCGGCAGCTCGGCAAAGGGAACTTCGGGGACGGCTATGCAGCCTGGTCTCCCGATAGCAAGCGTCTCGTCTTTTCGCACAGTGCTCCGGGCGACCAGATGGAACGCTTCCTGTCCATCGTCGATCTCGCATCCGGCAAAACAGAACCGATCGTCACCGCACCCGGTGTCAATCGCAATGCTTCCTTTTCCGCGGACGGCTCGATGCTTGTGTATGAACGCAGCGCGGTCGAGCACCCGCTCGAGATTTACACGGTTGCCGCAAAACCGCATGCCACGCCTGTAAGGCTGACGAACTCCATGCCCCCGGGCCTGCTCGCGGCCGATCTCACCGCGCCCGTCGCCGTACACTACCCCAGCCGCGCCGACCAGCAGCCGGTTCCAGCTACCCTCATCGTCAACAAGCAGCTCGACCGCACCACGCGGCATCCTGCCATTATCTGGATTCACGGCTCCGGTGCGGACCAGAACTACCTCGCCTGGCACCCCGGCGCCTATCGCATGTATTACGCCATGTGCCAGTATCTCGCTCAGCAGGGCTATGTCATTCTCACGCCCGACTACCGCGGCAGCTCCGGCTACAGTCGTGCCTGGGCCACCGGCGCCTCGCGGGATCTCGGCGGTGCGGAAACACAGGACGTGAACGCAGGTGCCGATTACCTCAAGACCTTGCCTTATGTAGACCCAAACCGCATCGGCGTGTGGGGTCTAAGCTACGGCGGCTTTATGACCTTGCAATCGATTCTTACGGATCCCAGGCTTTTCCGCTGCGCCATCGATGTTGCCGGCGTCGGCGACTGGGAAACCTGGACCACGGGCGGCCTGATCCTTGGCCGTCTCGGCGAGACGCCCGTGACCGACCCTGCACTCTACGACCGTTCTGCACCCGCCAAACACCTGGACAAGCTGGCTACTCCGTTATTGATCCTCCAAGGCACCAACGACGCAAACGTACCCTTCTGGGAGTCATTAAAGGTTATTGACTCTCTTGAGAAGCTGGGTAAGCCCTTCGACATGGCGATCTATCCTGGTGAAATTCACTTTTTCCGCAGAGCCTTTGTGCTGCGAGACGCTTGGAGACGATCCGATGGCTTCTTCGACAAGTACCTGGCTGCTCAATAAAGGGTGCTTGTAAAGAGGCCCGAGCGCCTGGGACAGCTCGCGTCCCTTTCGGCAGCCGTGCGCTTGCCGGGCGAGCGAGAGGAGGCGACGGCCATTCGAGCCTGCGCAGTAGAGGAGAGGAATCCTGGTCATCGCAAATCTAAGTAGTAGTAATTCCCCGGCTGGTAGTTGGTTTGTACTTCAACCTCCAAGCGGTCTCCGGGCGGCGATGTCCGTCCTTCCCAAGGGCGGATCTGAAACGCCATTTGCCGCCCACACTGATATACTCATTCAAGCTTGCCCACTATCCATGCGACATTTTTCTCTCCGATCCGGCAGTAGGTTTGACGCCAGGCCGGGTTATTTCAGAGGCCCTGGAAAGCCACGTCAACGGTAGCGCGTGGATAGGGGGCAGAGGCACTATCGTAAAGTGATGGATAGCAAAGCGCGGGAGTAGTTCAGTGGCAGAACGTCAGCTTCCCAAGCTGAATGTCGCCGGTTCGATCCCGGTCTCCCGCTCCACTCTGTTGTCGATCCGACGCCCAGCCTGCATGCAGCAACCCTCCTGTTCTTGCGCGCCTCCAAGAAGTGTCAACGTTGGCAGGAAGCCACGGAGGAGTCAGCATGGAAAAAGGTACATTCTGGATGGTTTTTTCAATCGGCGCGATCGCCGGTGCGACCGTGGCACTCGTGTGTGCACCACAGTCCGGGACCAAGACCCGCAAGCAGATCCAAAAGAAAGTTCGTGATGCCGGCGATTCGCTCCAGGACCAGGTGGAGGATGCGGGCGGCTACCTCCGCAAGCAGGCATCCACACTGAGCGACCAGGCAACCAAGGCTTACAAAAAGGGAAAGAAACAGGCTTCAACCGCGTCGGACGACCTGATGGACAATTTGCAGTCCGCGATACAAAGCGTAAAGGGCTCCATGTCTTAAGCAACAAAGCTCGCAGTCGCAAAAAGCCCCCATTCTTACCAGAATGGGGGCTTTTGTCTGCGGTGAAGCTCAAGCGCTGTACAGCAGGACGCCGTCGGAAAGCGACTTGCCTTCTTCGCCTTCCTGCGACACTGGCCGGTAGAACAGCTGGTTATTCTCAAGATAAACCTCAAGAAATGCGGGCCGCTCATTGATGTGTCCGGCGATCAGGGCCTCTGAAAGAGGGTCCTCCACGTAGCGCTGAAGCGCGCGGCGTAGAGGACGTGCCCCGTAGCTGCGATCTACCAGCGTTTTTTCGAGAATCCACTTCTTGGCGTCGTCGGTGACGGAAATCGTGATCGCCTTTTGCACCAGGTTTGCGTTGAGCGACTGCACCAGCAGCTCGAGGATCTGGATCAGGTCCGCGTCCGTAAGCGAGTGGAACAGAATGATCTCGTCCACACGGTTCAGGAACTCGGGGTTAAAGGTCCGCTTGACCTCTTGCTTGACCAGCTCCTCGACCTTGTCCATCACCAGGTCTTCACGCTCCGACTGGAAGCCCAAACCCTGCTTGCGCTGCAGGTGACGGGCTCCAATATTGGAGGTCATGATAAGGATGACGTTCTTGAAGTCGACCGTGTTACCGAGGCCGTCTGTCAGGTGACCGTCTTCGAAAACCTGCAGCAGGATGTTGAACACATCCGGATGCGCCTTTTCGATTTCATCCAGCAGCACCACCGAGTAAGGCGAACGCTTGACGCGCTCGGTCAGCTGGCCGCCCTCCTCGTAGCCCACGTAGCCCGGAGGCGAACCGATGAGCTTCGAAACCGAGTGCTTTTCCATGAACTCCGACATGTCGAAGCGGATGAGCGATTTTTCGCTTCCGAACAGGAACTGCGCCAGGGTGCGCGCCATCTCCGTTTTGCCGACCCCGGTAGGCCCAAGGAACAGGAACGAGCCGATGGGCCGGTTGGGCGATTTGAGGCCCGCACGCGAGCGACGAATGGCGCGCGACAGGGCAGAGATCGCCTTTTCCTGCGAGATGACGCGCTTGTGCAGCTCGCCTTCCACGCGAAGAAGCTTTTGCGTTTCTTCTTCCTTGATCGAGGTGACGGGGACGCCGGTCCAGCGGCTGACTACGTCCTCAATGTCCTCGCGGCTGACAATTCCGGCCGTGGAGTCATCAAGGTGGTACTTGTCCCGCAGGGCGCGCAGGTTTTCGCGCTCCTTGCGCTCCTCGTCCGAATAAAAGCGCGCTTTTTCAAACTCGTGATTCGCGATCGCGTTTTCCATGCGGTGCACGATGAACTTGATCCGCTTCTGCACCTCGGTGATCTCCTCGGGCAGGGAAGTCTGGCGCAGCTTCACGCGGGCACCTGCTTCGTCGATCAAGTCAATAGCCTTGTCGGGCAGAAAACGATCCGGGATGTAGCGGCTGGAGTGCGAAACCGCGAACTCGATCGAATCGTCGGTGTAGGAAACCGCGTGGAATTTTTCGTAGCGGTCCTTGATGCCCATGATGATCTTGATCGCGTCTTCTTCGTTCGGCGGAGGTACCTTGACGGCCTGGAAGCGCCGTTCGAGCGACCGGTCTTTCTCGATCGACTTGCGGAACTCGCCGGGTGTAGTGGCACCGATGCACTGGATTTCGCCGCGCGACAAGGCAGGCTTGAGAATGTTGGCGGCGTCGAGCGAGCCCTCGGCCGAACCGGCCCCCACCAGCGTATGCAGTTCATCGATGAAGATGATGCAGTTCTGGTTTTCCATCAGCTCTTTCATGATGGTTTTGAGCCGTTCTTCAAACTGGCCGCGGTACTTGGTGCCGGCGACGATCAGCGACAGGTCGAGCGCGAGTACCCGCTTGTCAGCGAGAAAGCTCGGGACCTCGCCGTCCGAGATGCGTTGAGCGAGGCCTTCGACAATAGCAGTTTTGCCCACGCCGGGCTCGCCGATCAGTACCGGGTTGTTTTTCGTCCGGCGGCACAGGATCTGGATCACGCGCTCGAGCTCGCTGTCGCGACCGACCAGCGGGTCAAGCTGGTTATCCATTGCGACCTGGGTCAGGTCGCGTGAAAACTCGGCCAGGAGGCTCTGCTCACGGTTGGTGCCGGAGCCGGACTCGCGGTTGCGCCCCCCGGCAGCGCCCTGGGTGGACTTTTCCTGCGTTGCGCGCGAAAGCTCTTCGCGTATGGCGAGCAGCTTCAAGCCGCGCTCGTGCAGGATCTCGGCTGCAAAGCACTTTTCTTCGCGCAGCAGCCCAAGCAGCAGGTGTTCGGTGCCGATGTGCTTGTGCGACAAGCGCTCGGCTTCTTCAGCCGCGTAGGCCAGCACGCGCTTGCACTCGTTGGATAATGGCAGGTCGACCGAGGTCGACACTTTTTCACGGATGGTGGTGTGCCCTTCGATCTGCTTGCGGATCGACTCGACGGATGCATGCGAGCGTAGAAAGCGGTTGGTCAGCGCCTTGTCTTCCCGCAACAGGCCGAGCAGCAGGTGCTCGGTCTCGATATAGGGCGAGCCGAACTGGCTGGCCTCATACCGGGCGAAGAAGATGACCCGACGCGCTTTTTCTGTATACCGTTCGAACATGTTCCCCCTTACTGCTGTGCGGCGCACCTGCCGTTTCGGAGGCCGGAAACGTCGCGGTTGAGGCCGAAGTGGAGGAATCAAAGATCCCCGCCTCTTATTACTCTATAGAAATTCGAGCTCCGCCCTCGGCACCTCGTTCATGCCGTCATGTGTAAGCCGTAACACACGGTGGCATCGCTTTGCCAGCGCCATGTTGTGGGTGACCAGCACCGTGGTAAGGGCGCCCCCCACGTGCACGGCGTCCAGCAGCGAAAAGATGCTTTCGGAGGTAGCGCTGTCCAGGTCCCCGGTGGGCTCGTCGGCCAGCAGCAGCCGGGGTTGGATGACGAGCGCCCGTGCCAGCGAAGCGCGCTGCTGTTCGCCGCCCGAAAGC
>CAXTYP010000062.1:0-11095 GCA_964248435.1 uncultured Acidobacteriaceae bacterium
CCGCGTCCAGCTTCGCGACGTCCGCGAGCAGGCTGTTCCACCGCTCGCGTGCCTGGAACGCAGCCGAGTCCAGCTCGCGAAAGCCGGGCCAGCCCAGGGTTTCGAGCAGCGCCGGTACAGCGTCAGCCCACTCGGAATAGCCGCGTCTTCGCTTCCAGTCATCGCGGTTCACGGCCCGCTCCGACTGCTGGAGCCGCTCGGCAAAGGCGGCGGGCAGCAGCTCGGGGTGCCGCGCCGCGTGTCGCAGCAGCGTGCCACGGCTTAGCTCGGTGCTCATCAGCCCGGACCGTCGCAGCTGCCGGTCGCTGTCCGCCAACTGGAGGGCTTCTGCCCCGCTGCCCGCGACAAAGCCGCCCAGCAGCAGGCTTGAAATCTCGGCGGAAGCGAGCGGCTCCGCCAGCCAGCGCAGCAAAAGCAACGCCGAAGCCAGGAGGGGAACGTGCGCAAGCGGCGCGCCCAGCGAGAACTCATACGGAAGCGCCCCGCCGGCCGGACGGCATGCGCCTTCGGGCTGCAGGATTCGTCGAAACACGCGATCCAGCCTTGCGCGCAGCCCACCCTGCAGTGCGGGCACCAGCACGCCGATGCGCTGCCGAGGGTTTTCTTCCAGCCGAGCCCTCGCCCATAACGCACAGGCTTCCATCTCCCGCTGTTCATTGTCGGCGCACAGCAATGTGGGGCTGTGCACGGCCGGTTCCAGTGCGGCATGCTCCGCGCGCACCCCGGACTTCGCAAGCGCCGCCAGCAGGTGCTCCTGCGCGGGAGTGACCCGGTCAAAGCCCACCAGCACCAGCTGCCCGGGAACCAGACCGGGCAGCAGACCGTCCGGCAGCCGGGTCAACTCAGCAGCGAGCACCGCTTCCACTTCGCACCGGCTGATGACCCCCAGCTGATCGCACCGTGTGTCAAACGCCGCGGCCCACTCGAGAAAACGTTCGGCGTCTTCGTGCGCGCCCGCCCAGCCGCCTTTCCGGTCGCCATGTGCGCGATACGCGCTCAGCAGCCCATACGCACTTTGTGCCAGGCGGGCCAGTCGTTCCGGCGACACAACTGCCGCGGCCTCGCGCGCCTGCACCTCGCGCCACAACAGTTCTTCCTGCATGCTGGTCAGCAACAGCGGGCAGGGGGCGCCATTTTCGGCAAGCCGGGTATACAGCTCTTCCAGCCAGCAGAACCAGTCGTTGATGCGCGGTGCCTGCCAGCTTTCGCGTCCGCCGGCTCGCGCGTCCTCGGCATAGGTCCGCAGCAGCGCCCGGGCAGCGCGAGCGCTGGCTGTTAACACCTGCGCTCCGCGTGCCAGGGCACCGGCAAGCGGCAAGGGCATGCGCTGGATGGGGAAGGCTTCCTTTGTCACCTGTTTAGTTTAAAGAAGCGATCGCACGAGTTCAGTTGCGCAAACTGCGCCTTCCGGCTTGCGGGCGCGATATAAACTGGACCCGTGGCTCCCTTTGCGCACATTGCCCTTGTTCCGGCCCTTTTGCTGATGTTTGCCGGCTGCCGCCCGCCCGCTCCCGCGGCTGCTGGCCCGGTGCGGCATTACCCGGTCACCGGCAAGGTCATCGGTACCAATGCCGAGTCCGGCGAGGTCGAGCTCGATGCGGCGGCCATTCCCGGCTTCATGGATGCCATGACCATGCCGTACCGGCTGGCGGACCCCGCTGCGCTGAAGCAGCTGCACCGCGGCGACCGGGTCACCGGAACCCTTGACGTGGGCGGCAGCGGCACGGTGCTGACCGGGGTGCGTGTGACCGACAGCACCAAGGAGATCAAGGAGCTCGCGCCCACAAGCAGTCTGCAGCCCGGGCAGGTTGTGCCCGATTTCGCACTTCGCGACCAGAACAACCACACTGTGCATCTACACGACTACGCCGGCAAGCTGCTGCTTGTCACCTTTGTTTACACCAACTGCCCGCTTTCGGATTTTTGCCCTCGCATGAGCCACCACTTCGCCGAGATCGACAAAGCCCTGGCCGGTACGCCGCTGTTTGATCGCACCCACCTGTTGACGGTGTCGTTTGATCCGGCGCGCGATACCCCGGCGGTTTTGCGCTCCTATGGCGGTGCCTACACGGGGCAGTACACCAACGAAACTTTCAAGCACTGGACCTTTGCCGCACCCAAGGAGGCAGACCTGGAACCCCTGCTTCGCTTTTTCAGTGTGGGTGCCGTTCCCGCGCTAGGCGGCAGCCTGTCGCACACGCTTTCCACGGTCGAGATCGGCCCTGACGGCAGGGTGCTGAAGCAGTATCCGGGCAATGACTGGACGCCCGCACGGGTGCTGGCCGACGTGCGCCGCGACCTGGGAGCCGGCGCATGATTGCGATCCTGATGGGGGTGACAGGCACCGGCAAAAGCACGGTGGCCGAAGCACTGACCAAGCTGACCGGCTGGCAGTTTGCCGAAGGCGACGACTACCATTCCGAGGCAAACAAGCAGAAGATGAGCGCCGGGGTGCCGCTGACCGACGGCGACCGGGAGCCCTGGCTCGAAAGTCTCCATGACGTACTGGCCGGGTGGGTTGCTGCCGGGCAAAGCGGAGTCATGACCTGCTCCGCGCTGAAGCGGCATTACAGGGCCACCCTGTCAGCAGGATTGCCGCCGGATGCAATCCGTTTTGTGTTGCTGCAGGCACCGCGCCAGGTTTTGCAGGACCGGCTCAGCAAGCGCACCGGACACTTCATGAACCCCGCATTGCTTGATAGCCAACTGGCGACACTGGAGCTTTCCGACGACCTTGTTCGCGTGTCTGCCACGGAAGGGCCGGAGCAGGCCGCGCACGAGATTCTTGACAAGCTGGCTGTGCCGGCGCCGCAAGGCTAGGCGTTCTTTCCGGCTGATTGCTCCCACACCGCCCCTTCCAAGCCGAGGCACTCGCCGTTTCATTGAGTAGCTAAAGGGCCGCCCGGCGCAGACGGAGCGCGTTTGCAATGACTGACACGGAGCTGAGGCTCATGGCCGCGGCGGCGATCATGGGGTTGAGCAGCAGCCCAAAAAAGGGAAAAAGCACGCCGGCTGCAAGCGGCACCCCGGCGGCATTGTAGACAAACGCGAAAAACAGGTTCTGCCGGATGTTGCGCATCGTGGACCGGCTGAGGCGGCGGGCCCGCAGGATGCCGCGGAGATCGCCGTTCAGCAGGGTGATGCCGCCGGCCTCCATGGCGACGTCCGTACCGGTACCCATGGCGATGCCGACGTCGGCCTGTGCGAGCGCGGGGGCGTCGTTGAGGCCGTCGCCCGCCATGGCCACCACCTCACCCTGGGCCTGGCGCGTCTTGACCGCCTCCGCCTTGCCCTGGGGCGAAGCGCCCGCGATGAACGGGATGCCGAGCTGCCCGGCGACGGCTTTCGCCGTCGTGGGGCTGTCGCCCGTCAACATGATGATCTCCAGGCCGGCGGCCCGGAGCTCGCGCAGCGCCTCGGGCGTGGACGGCTTGATCCGGTCGGAAACGCCGATCCAGCCGGCGAAGCCGCCGTCCAGGGCGACCAGCATCACGGTTTCGCCCCCGTTTGCCGCTGCCTCTGCCGCGGCCGGCAACGTTTCAAACTCGATGCCCTGTTGTCGCAACAGCTCCACGTTGCCGACAGCCACGAGCCTGCCTGACAGGGTGCCGCTGACGCCTTTACCGGGAAAGGAGCGGAAGTTCTCGACGGGACCGAGTGGAAGCCCCTGCGCTTCGGCCGCCTTGACGATCGCCGCGGCAAGAGGATGCTCGCTTTGCTGCTCCAGGCTGGCGGCCAGCCGCAGCAGATCGTTCTCATCCAAGCCGGACGATCGGCCGGAGGGTGAATCCGGGTTTGGGCCGGAGTGTAAGCCGGGTTCCGTGACCACGCGGGCTAACGAGGGTTTACCTTCCGTCAGGGTCCCGGTTTTATCGATAAAAACGACCGAAGCCTTGCCAAAAGTTTCAAGCGCTTCCGCGTTGCGGATCAGGATGCCTGCAGCCGCGCCGCGCCCGGTGCCGACCGTGATCGCCATGGGTGTCGCAAGCCCCAGGGCGCAAGGGCAGGCCACGATCAGCACAGCCACCGCGTTGACCAGGGCATGGGCGAACCGGGGCTGCGGCCCGGCCAGGAACCACACCGCGAAGGTCACAGCGGCTGCGAACATCACGGCCGGCACAAAAAAGCCGCTGACACGGTCAGCCACTCGCTGAATCGGCGCTCGGCTGCGCTGCGCGGCGCTGACCATTCTCACAATCTGCGACAGCAGGGTGTCGGCCCCCACCCGCTCCGCTTGCATGACGAAGCTCCCCGTGCCATTGACGGTGCCGCCCGTGACGCGCGATCGAGCTTCCTTTTCGACGGGCACCGGCTCACCCGACACCATCGATTCGTCCACCGAGCTGTGCCCTTCGAGCACGATGCCATCGACCGGTATTTTTTCGCCGGGGCGTACGCGCAGCCGGTCGCCGGGTTGCACCTGCGCCAAGGACACGTCGGACTCCTCATCCTGCTGATTGAGCAGTCGCGCTGTTTTGGGTGCAAGCCCCAGAAGTGCGCGCAGGGCTGTGCCGGTCTGGCTGCGGGCGCGCAGCTCCAGCACCTGGCCCAGCAGGACCAGGGCGATGATGACCACTGCCGGCTCGAAGTACAACGCCAGCTGCCCACCCTCGGTCCGGAACGAAGGGGGAAAGATGCGTGGCAGAACCGTCGCAACCACACTGTACCCATAAGCCGCGCCAGCGCCAAGCGCAACCAGCGTAAACATGTTGGGGCTGCGGTTCACGACCGACTGCCAGCCGCGAACCAAAAACGGCCATCCGCACCAGAGCACGGCCGGCGTTGCCAGGGCCAGCTCGATCCACGCCCACGTCCCCGTCCGAGCCCACGCCCGAGCCTGGGCCGGCAGCCCGTGTTGCAAAGGCTGCGATGGAAGCGCCGCCGCAATCATCAGCGCCAGCAGCGGGATTGCGAGTGCAACGCTCCACCAGAAACGCCGGGTCATGTCGGCCAGCTCCGGGTTCGCCTGCTCCGAGGCCGCCATGTTCCGTGCTTCAAGCGCCATGCCGCACTGCGGGCAGCTGCCCGGCTCCGGGCGCACCACTTCCGGGTGCATGGGACAGGTGTACTCGCCGGTTAGGAACGGAGCGGCCGGCATCGCCGGCTCAAGCGCCATGCCGCACCTGGGGCAGTTGCCCGGTCCCTCCTGGTGCACCTCCGGGTCCATGGGGCAGATGTACTCGCCCGCCGGCTCCCGTTTCGCGGCTGGGGGAGCTTTCGGTCGGGCGGAGTCTTGCGGGGCGTAGCTTTCCAGGCCGGGGCTTTCAAGACCGGCGCGGAACTTCGCCGCACAGCCCTGCCCGCAGAAGAAGTACCGCGTTCCCTCGTGTTCAAGCGTCGCGGCAGCCCGCGCGGGGTCGACGGTCATGCCGCACACGGGATCCTTTTGAACCTGCAACGACTCCGTCGTTGCCTGCGCCGGGAGGTAGCGCGCGGGCTCCGCATCGAATTTGCGCTTGCAACCTGGGGAACAGAACCTGTACGTCGCGCCTCCATACTGGCTCGCGCCGGCGGCCTTGGCCGCGTCCACGTTCATGCCGCACACCGGGTCCTTGACCGGCGTTACTTCCGCTTCCTGTTTCACCCCATCGCCTCCTTTGTGCCCATTTCACCAGCAGATGGTTCATGGGTCAGCCGTGCAGTAGCCCACGACCAGCAAGAGATGTGGGTCATGAACATTGTTCAGCCTTGCTCTCACTCACTGCGGCGCCCCATTCGGCGGGTTGGGGCTGGTGAGGTCTTGCCCACTCTGCATGGATGGGGTAAGGCCGCCTTCCAACGTGTAGTTGCCAAGCGCCGTGCTGGTGGTCCAAACCGTCTGGAGCGACTCGAGATAACTGATTTGCAGCTGGAACAGGGTCCGTTGCGCGAGCAATGCCTGGGAATAACCCGCCGCCATCTGCTGGTACTTGGTCAAGTACAACTCATAAGCTCGACGGGCGCGTGGGATCAGCTCGTCGCGGTACCGGTCCGCTTCAAATTGTGCTGTTTGATAAAGCTGTGCCAGCGGCTCGGCCTGTCGTTTCAGCAGGAGCCGAGTGCGCACAACATCCTCCCGGGCACGCTCCACCTCGGCTTTTGCGGCCTCGATATTGCCCTGGTTTCGATTCCAAAGAGGCAGGCTGACAGCGGCGCTCGCAAAGCTCTGCGGACCCACCCGAACCGGCGCGCGTCCGGGCGAACCCGCGACCAGGGCTTCTCGATTTTCCTGCTCACCGGCGCGAAGCTGGAGGTCTGGAATCGCCTCGCGTTTGGCGTCGTGGAGCCGTGCCTCGGCTACCAGCACCTCCTGTTCGGCACGCTTCACGGTGGGGCTGTTTTGGACGAGCTCCTCAACTCTTGCATCGCCATCAAAAACCGGCGGCTTGTCCAGTTCGCCCGCGAGGGGAGCAGGGGGGAGCTCCGGCTGGCCGGTGTCCGCGGCAAGCACCTCGAAGTTTGCGAGAAACTCCCGCTGCGCCGCGAGGAAGTCGATCTTGGCCTGTTCTGCTTCCACCCCGGCCATCAGCACATCCGGTGCATCAGCCTGCCCTGCGTTCGCGAGCTGGTGCGCGGTGGCGAGCGCGTCTTCGGCCACCCCGAGCAGCCTTTGCCGCTCCACCACGATCGCCTGCGCGGTCAGCGTCTCGTAAAAGGCCTGCATCACGTCAGCGCGGATGCGAAAATGCTGCTCCTCAACCCCGAAAAGATCGGATTTCGCCTGCTGCCGGTAGATCTCACCACGCGCCTGCAGCTTGCCGCCGAGCACGACCGTCTGCTGCACAAACAGCCCTTGCTCCCCGCCGCCGTAGGAGCCTCCGCGGATCTGTTCGCCACCGTAGCCTACCTGCGGATTCGGGTAAAGGCCGGCCTGCCGAGCCCCCTGCAGCCTTTCTCGCACCAGGGCGCTGCTTTGCCGCAGCGCAGGGCTGTGTTTCTCAGCCGCATCGAGAAAAGCCTGCAAAGGCAAGGGTGCGCGCTGGCTGATCGCCCCAAGCAGCAGGGGCGCGGGCGTATCGGTACCGGTGTGGAAGTCCGGGTTTTCAGGCTCCTGCAGGTGAGCCGCGTCGCGGGTCAAAGAGCCTGCATCCTCCGCTGGACCGGGCTGGCCGCCTTGCTGCCGCGCCGGCCGTTCCGGTTTGGACTGGGCCGGCGTTGCGGGGTCGCCGTGATCCATGCCCGGCATACCGGGCATGGGCTGCTGGCTGTAGCCGGCCGTCGAGCCCAGGAGGGCCGAACAAAGCAGGATCGTGTGTTTCACCTTCATCGCTTCCATCCTTTCCGGCTAGGGGCGGGCCAGCAGCGTGGCATACGGGTCACCGGGACGCCGCGCATCCCTCATCTTCGCGATCACCGCGTCGTACTTGTCCGGCGGCAGCACGCGAACAAAGGTCATCATGCCTTGCATGTACGCGCTCCAGCCTGGACGCAGCCCATCGTTTTCCGGGATCTGCAGCATGGCGCTCGCCTCCATGTTCATCATGGGGCTTTCCATGTAGGCGTCCTGCGGAAAGTTGGGCACCCGATCGGCGTTCCTGTCGATGTCCCTTTCGGTCTGCTCCATCCCTTCCATGTTCATCGCCATCATGTTCTCCATCTGTTCCGGACCCATCTTGATGTGCTCCTTGCCAGGCTCCGTCTCCGCCATCATGCCCTGCATGGAGGCAGTGGCTGCCGGCGCGGAAAGTGGGCTGTTCGTCGTTGAAGCGTTTCCATCGTTGCCGAAACCCATGCCCCGGCCCAGGGTGCTGCCATAGCTCTCCCCGGCAGGCGCGCCCGGTTCCGCGGTCAGCATGCCTGTGCCGGCCTTTCTGTCCTGCCCGGCAAACTGGCCCGTGCGCTGGTTGATGGCCAGCGTTTGCGAGGCGAACCCGCGGCTAATCAGGCCCACGTTGGAGCTCATCTGGTTCATCATGTGGTGCGGCAGGTGGCAGTGCAGCATCCAGTCACCCGGGTTGTTCGCGACGAACTCGATGTTGCGCGCCTGCGCGACACCGACCAGGACGGTATTGCCCGGCCACCAGGCTGATTCTGGAATGCGGCCGCCCTCCGTGCCGGTCACCTGGAAGGTATGGCCGTGAAGGTGCATGGGGTGGTGGTCCATGCCGAGGTTCACAAACCGTATACGCACCCGGTCGCCCTGCCGGACGATCAGCGGGGTCGCCGCCGGCCCCGACCGGCCGTTCAGAGTCAGCCAGTTGTATTCCATCTCCATGGTGTTCGGCACGGTGTTGTTCGGCAGCACCGCCCACTCCTGCAGGTGCAGAACAAAATCCTTGTCGACGTGCGGGCTGTAAGGAACCGCGGGATGCATGATGAAAGCCCCCAGCATCCCTGCCATCTCCTGCATGGCCATGTGCGAGTGATAGAAATAGGTGCCGTTCTGGTGAATATCGAACTCGTACACAAATCGCTCGCCGGGCCTGACGGGCTCCTGACTGATGCCCGGCATGCCGTCGGAGCCGATCTGGTCTTCAAAACCGTGCCAATGCAGGGAAGTGGCCTCTGGAAGCCGATTGTCGAAAACGACGCGTACCCGGTCGCCCTGGTTGACCTGGATGGTCGGGCCGGGCGCGGTGCCATTGAAGCCCCAAACATCGATGGTCTTGTTGGGGGCGATTTGCCGCTTCACGACCTGTGCCGTCAGGTGAAAAACCTTGATACGGCCGTCGAGGTTGAACGGGAGATCGCCGATGTCCGGCGTAATCACAGGGATGTTGGAGGCTCGGCCCGCATCGACGCGCCGGTATGCCCTGGGTTGCTTCGTGGAAGACTGTGCGAGGAGACGGTCAGACGCGAAAAGACCGGCGCCCCAGCCGAGAGCGCTTTGCAAAAAGGAACGGCGATTTGCCACTGGAAACTCCGGAAAGGCTGGCGACAAGGAGATGCGGAAGCCACCTGGGAACTGCCGGTCTGCTGGCAACCGTTGCGCCCCATCGTCGGATCGAGACCGAAGGGAAACCCAGGGTTACAGGGACAGGTCATCAGTTCCCGCCAGGCGGCGTAAAGGTGCCGCTTGCGAGAAATTGCATGGCCTGTTTAAACGCGAAGAGGAGTTCGAAGCCCTGAGTGACAGCAATGGGGAAGTGGGAGCGTCTCGAACCGACAGGCTGCACCCAGCCTGTGCGGAGTCGAAACGGGCAGCCGCATGGCTCCCACCGCAGCCGCATTCGGATCAAGCAGGAACCCTTCCGAAACGTTGTTTGCCGTGACGGCTCCGGCTGCGGGAGCGCACACGTGCATGCGGCACGGCATGAATGCCGGCATGACTGCGGCCCGCGCCGGGGATTTCGCTTGTGATTGCACCTGGGCAAGGAAAGACGGGTGGCCTTGCATCGCCATTCCGTCCATGGCGCTTTTGTGTCCTGAGCTGGCGGCGTGTTCCGGTCGTTCGGAGGTGGACCCGCACTGAGGACACTGACTTTGGCCCGGATCGGGGCAGCACTTGGCAGCGCGTGACGAGACCGCGACGCAAATCAGGATCAACAGCATCGCTGTCAGTTGCCCGAGCCTTTTCGCAATGCCCACGTAGCGAGAATACAGCATCGGGTTTGCGTCCTGGCAGCGATCGCGTTGCAGGTTGCGCGGCCTTAACATGAGAACACTCAATTGCGGGCAAAGCCAACCGAGAATTGGAATCAAGAGCAGGTCTTGGTGTAGGCCTGGTCTCGATGATCTGCTGACCCTGCGATAAACTTGGGGAAGAGGCGAACCGATGGCAGACGCAGTGGCAACACCCGAGATTGTGGAATCCGCACCGGCAAGCACGGCGGCTGGCCGTCAGCCTGCTGCTCCGAGCGAAAAGCCGGTGCGCCGGCAGATCATCGGCTTCACCTTCTACAAGGTTCAGCCGGAATGGCGTCGGCTGCCAGCGGCTGATCGCGCCAAACACCGGCAGCAGTTTGCCGAAGTGGTTGCGAGGTGGAACCAGCCCAGCCGCATGTTGTCGCTTTCCTACTCAACCGTGGGGCTACGCGGCGACTGCGACATGGTGCTGTGGACGATCTGCTACACCGTCGACGACCTGAACCAGATGCGCGCTGAGCTGCTGGCCACCCAACTCGGCGGCTATCTCGAAACGCCGTATAGCTATCTGTCGATGACCAAGCGCTCGCAATACCTGATTGATCACGAGCATGAAGGGCAGGCCGACTCGCGCGGTTTTCTGCGCCCAGGCGGGCAGAAGTACATCTTTATCTATCCCTTTTGGAAGACGAGAAGCTGGTACCTGCTGCCGATCGAAGAGCGCCAGCGGCTCATGAACGAGCACATCCGGGTCGGGCATGAGTACCCGCGGGTCAAGCTGAACACGACATATTCGTTTGGTATTGACGATCAGGAATTCGTTGTTGCTTTTGAAACCAACTACCCTGAGGACTTCCTGGACCTGGTGCAAAGGCTGCGCGAAACCGAGATCAGCCCTTACACGCTCAAGGACACACCGATCTTCACCTGCATCCGCATGACTCCCGAGGACATGCTCGCGCGCCTGGGATAGCCGCACACCCGGCCCGGATTTATCTCTCAAATGAAAACGCGGCCGTCCCAAAGTGGGCGAAGTGGACCTCAACCGACGAACGCTCGTGAGCCGTCAGCTTGCCCATCCAGCTGCCGGTTGTGATCCACTGTCCGACGGACAGGCCGCCTGTGCGAAACTGCCCTTCATTGACTAGGTACTCAAGCAAGCGCAGGAGGTCCGGCCCGTTTGTGTTGCGTCCAACGCCTTCCCAGCGGACCACGCCGTCGATGACGACCTCCAGCCGCTCGGCCGGGATGTTGATGGCTTGCCAGTCCTGGCATGCCGGTCCATAAGCGAAGCCGCCGTTCATTTGCAGGTCAGCGACCATCGCCAGGTGCGAAGCTTCGTCCGGTGCGACAAAGGCTGATTCCAACACCTCGATAACAGGGTGGACGCTGCCGACAGCGTCGAGAATCTCGTCACGTGTATAGGGAAGCTTGCGGACGGGAAGGTCGCGACGGAGCAGGAAACCGATCTCGGCTTCCACGCCGCGAAACCGGCTTCTGCCGGCGGGGATGGAGCGCCCACTCGAAACGAAACCGAACGGGAGCGGCATGGGCCCATACATGGGCACGGCATCGGGACGCGGCGCGCCGA
>CAXTYP010000063.1:0-2619 GCA_964248435.1 uncultured Acidobacteriaceae bacterium
CAATCGTGCCTACATTGACGTGCGGCTTGCTCCGGTCAAACTTTTCCTTGCCCATGATATTTCTCCTGAATCCCTGATCCCTGATGATTTTTCGCAGGCCACGGAGGCCGGCGAGAACTTACTTGCGCTGCTCGCCCTGGTTGCGCCCGATGATCTCTTCCGAGATCATCCGGGGCGCTTCTTCGTACCGGGCGAACTGCATGGAATAGCTGGCGCGACCCTGCGTGCTTGACCGAATGTCGTTCACGTAGCCAAACATCTCCTTGAGCGGCACCATGGCCTTGACCACCTGCGAGCCCCCGACGTGTTCCATGCCCTCGATCCGGCCGCGGCGCGAGTTGATGTCGCCGATAATCGTGCCCATGTGCTCTTCGGGCACCGTGACTTCCACGGCCATCATCGGCTCCAGGAGCACGGGGCTTGCTTTGCGCGCGGCTTCCTTGAACGCCATGGACCCGGCGATCTTGAAGGCCATTTCATTTGAGTCGACATCGTGGTAGCTGCCGTCGAAGAGCACGGCCTTGAAATCCACCATCTCGTACCCGGCCAGGATGCCGCCGGTCAAAGCCTCGCGGATGCCCTGCTCGGTTGGCTTGATGTACTCCTTCGGCACCACGCCACCCTTGATTCCATCGACGAACTCAAAGCCCGCTCCCGGCTCGCCCGGCTCCAGCCGAATTTTGACGTGTCCGTAGTTACCTGACCCGCCGGTCTGGCGGATGTACTTGCCTTCCGCCTCGGCCGTCTTGCGGATCGTTTCGCGGAAAGCAACCCTAGGCTCGCCGACGTTCGCCTCCACCTTGTGTTCCCGCTTCATCCGATCCACCAGGATCTCCAGGTGAAGCTCGCCCATGCCGGAGATAATTGTCTGCCCAGATTCGTGATCGGTCCGAACATTAAAGGTTGGATCTTCATCGGCGAGCCTTGACAGCGCGACGCCCATCTTTTCCTGATCGGCCTTGGTCTTGGGCTCGATCGCGACCGAAATCACGGTTTTCGGGAAATCGATGGCTCCGAGCGCAATGGGAGCCTGCGGCGACGACAGGGTGTCACCCGTCTTGATATCCTTCAATCCGACACACGCGCAGATATCACCGGACATGATTTCCGTGATGTCTTCGCGCTTGTTGGCATGCATCTTCACCAGGCGACCGACGCGTTCTGTCTTGCCTGTCCGCGGGTTCAGGATCGTGTCGCCTGTTTTGAGGGAACCCGAGTAGACGCGAATAAACGCAAGCTTGCCAAACGGATCGTTGATCATCTTGAACGCCAGCGCCGACAAGGGAGCCGCGTCCGTGCACTCGCGGGTCAGCGTGTGCGTGATATCGGATGGATCAATGCCTTCGACCGGCGGCAGATCGACCGGGCTCGGCAGGTAGTCGACGACCGCGTCCAGCAAGGTCTGCACACCCTTGTTCTTAAAGGACGATCCACACATCACCGGGAATACATGCATGCCGATCGTGGCATTGCGGAGACCGGCCTTGAGTTGCGCAGGGGTCGGGATTTCGCCGTCGAGGAACTGCGCCAGCATCGTGTCGTCGTGCTCGGCCACCGACTCGATCAGCTGCATGCGAAAGGCTTCCGCCTTCTTGAGCAGGTCCGCCGGAACCTCTTCGACCGAGTACTTCGCGCCCATGGTCTCATCGTGCCACACAATCGCGCGCATCTCGATCAGGTCGATGACACCGGCAAACTTGGCTTCCGCGCCAATCGGGATCTGGATGGCTACGGGCTTTGCACCAAGCCGCTTGCGGATGGTGTCGATCACGTACTCGAAGTCCGCGCCGGCCTTGTCCATCTTGTTAACAAAGCAAATCCGGGGGACCTTGTACTTGTCGCCCTGGCGCCAAACGGTTTCAGACTGCGGCTGCACGCCTGACACGGAGTCGAACAGTGCGACCGCGCCATCGAGCACGCGCAAGGAGCGCTCCACCTCGGCCGTGAAATCGACGTGGCCCGGCGTATCGATGATGTTGATGCGGATGTTGTTCCACATGCAGGTGGTCGCGGCAGAAGTGATGGTGATGCCGCGCTCCTGCTCCTGCTCCATGTAGTCCATGGTCGCGGTGCCTTCGTGCACCTCGCCGATACGATGGGTGATGCCGGTGTAGAACAAAATGCGCTCGGTCGTCGTAGTCTTCCCGGCGTCGATGTGCGCCATGATTCCGATGTTCCGGCAACGATTGAGCGGTACTTGGCGAGCCATAACAGTGTCTCTCTTTTTCTTCTCGCGCCTTCACGGGCGCGGTTCAGGGAAGGCTTACCAGCGGTAGTGCGCGAAGGCCTTGTTGGCTTCGGCCATGCGGTGGATATCTTCCTTTTTCTTCATCGCCGCGCCGCGGCCGTTCGCTGCGTCCAGCAACTCGTTTGTCAGCTTGTCGACCATGCCCTTTTCGCCGCGGGCGCGCCCGTAGGTCACCAGCCAGCGAATGGCGAGCGAAGTGCGACGCTCGGGATTCACCTCGATCGGCACCTGGTAGTTCGCACCGCCGACGCGGCGGCTCTTGACCTCGAGCAGCGGCTTGCAGTTTTCAACGGCCTTCTTGAACAGTTTCAGGGCCTCGTCGCCGCCCTTCTGCTCCAGGTTGGTCATAGCGGTATAGAAGATGCCCTGCG
>CAXTYP010000063.1:2719-4948 GCA_964248435.1 uncultured Acidobacteriaceae bacterium
TCGTCGCCGCCCTTCTGCTCCAGGTTGGTCATAGCGGTATAGAAGATGCCCTGCGCCGTCGACTTCTTGCCGCCCCACATCATCGAGTTCACAAACTTGGTGACCAGCGTCGACTGGTACACCGGGTCCGGCGAAACTTCCCGCTTGGCGATAAACCCTTTTCTTGGCATGGTCCTAACTCTCCCAGTTCCCTAAAGCCTGCCCCTGTAGCCTTGGCGAACAACGCCAACGCAACGGCCAGGGACCACTTACTTCTTTTTACCCGTCGCAGCTGCCGCGCCGCCCTTGGCGCGCTTGGCTCCGTACTTTGAACGGCTTTGCTTCCGGTTCGCCACGCCCACCGAGTCCAGCGTGCCGCGCACCACGTGGTAGCGAACCCCGGGAAGATCCTTGACGCGACCCCCGCGAATCAGCACGATCGAGTGCTCCTGCAGGTTATGGCCGATGCCCGGGATATAGGTCGTCACTTCAATTCCATTGGTTAAACGAACACGGGCAACCTTGCGGAGGGCCGAGTTCGGCTTTTTGGGTGTTTGCGTGTAAACGCGCGTGCACACTCCTCGCCGCTGGGGCGAGCCTTGCAGCGCGGGCGATGCCGTCTTGTACCTGGGCGCCGTGCGCCCTTTACGAACCAACTGACTGAATGTAGGCAAACCGCAACTCCCCTAGTAAAGCCCGGCATAAAAGCCGGCAAGCACAACCAGGCAGACGCATGGAGCCGTCGCTGGCGAAATCCCGAAGGCGAAAACCGACGCCCTCCCTAACACATCCCCGGAACCCGGGTCGAACCTTTCAAACAAGCCATTCGTAAGAGACTGCGACGGTGATCTGGCGCTTTCCGCGGTCTAGCCGGTAAGCCTGACTCCGTTTCGCGAGTCCTGGCCCGCATAGCCGCCGAGGTGGCGGGTGGCGCGGGCTTCTATGAAATGCCGCTTCCGCGGTTCTGGAGATGTTCTGCCGCCAGGCTCTGCCTGGCCTCCAGCCTGCGTCCCGCCTTGATACGAGCGAGTTACAGTCGAACTTTTCTAGAGTAACAAGCACAGGCGCGTCCGTCAATGCGAGCCCGGATCACGGCCAGTCAGCAATCGATCTCGAACCATCATATCTGATCCGGCCGGCTGCGCCCAGGCACCAGGGGCCTTGGAACCGATCAATACGCCGCACAGCATAACCGCACCGGCCGCGGTCACTGCTACGATGCAACGCATGCGACTCTTTCGCCCCGCGTGCGCCCTGTCACTGCTTGCCTTTTCCGCTTGTCTGGTTGTGAACGCCCAACAGCCCCCATCCGGCACCTCCGCATTGCTCGATCAATTGCGTTCCACCAAGCACATCGGGCCCGTGGCGCTTTCGCCCGACGGCACGATCCTGGCCATCGTCGAAGGGGAACATCTCCTGGTAGGGCCGGCGAGCGGCCCGGGGCCGACGCACCCGGTGGTTGTCTGCGCGACAGGGAAAAGCAGCGTTTCAGCCCTTAGCTGGTCTCCGGACGGACGAGAGCTCGCCATTCTCGCGAACTGCGATGCCAGCACCGAGGTGCTGCTGGTGCCGCCGGCCTCCGAAGCGAAGCCTCGCCTGCTGACCACCCTGCACGGCTTTGCCAAGGCCCTGGAGTTCGCGCCAGATGGGCGATCCCTCGGCCTGCTTTATGTCGAAGGCGCGACCCGGCCTTCGGGTGCGCTGGCCGCCATGAAGCCGCCTTCCGGCGAGATCGGCGTCGAAGGCCTCGAAGTGCAGCGCGTCGCCCGCATCGATAGGAGCACGGGCAAGCTGGACGAGATCACCCCGGCCGGGCTCCACGTTTACGAGTTTTCCTACTCGCCCGACGCAAAGCAGATCGCCTTTGTCGCCGCCGCGCCGCCGGGCGAGAACAACTGGTGGATCGCCAGGCTGTACACCGAATCGCTGGGCGGCGGCGATCCCAAGGTCGTGCTGGATCCGAACACCGCCAACGGTCCTCTTCACGGCTTGCAGATAGCTGTGCCCCGCTGGTCGCCCGACGGCTCGGAGATCGCGCTGATCGGCGGCCTGATGAGCGACCAGGGCGCGACCGGCGGCGATCTTTACCTCCTTCCCTCCGGCGGCACCGACATTCCCGTGGATCTGACGGCGGACGCGAAAACAACCGTGCAGTGGATCCACTTCCTGCCGACAGGCAAGCTGCTGGCCACCGAGATCGACGGCGGGGGGGAACGTATTGACGAGTTGAGCCTGGCCTTTGCCCCCGGC
>CAXTYP010000063.1:5048-11060 GCA_964248435.1 uncultured Acidobacteriaceae bacterium
GATCGACGGCGGGGGGGAACGTATTGACGAGTTGAGCCTGGCCTTTGCCCCCGGCACGAGCTCGGGGGCGTCGGCCGGCGGCTCCCTGGACCTGCCGAACCGGCTCACGGACCGCGTGGTTGCTACCCTGCCTTATTCCATCGGCGACGGACGACTGGCAGGCTCCTTCGCCGTTTCGCGTGACGGGGCGGTCGCCGCCTGGTCCGCTTCAAACTTCGCGACCCCGCCCGAGGTCTACGCGGGTCCGCTGGGCAGCGCGCCGTTGCCGGCCGTCACGCATTTGAACTCCACGGAAAAACCCAGCTGGGGCAAGGCCGAATCGGTCAACTGGACCGACGAGAGCTACGGGGTGCAGGGCTGGCTGTTGTACCCGGCCAACTACGACCCGGCAAAGAAATACGGCCTGATCGTTATGGTGCACGGCGGGCCCTCGTCCGCTGTTACCCCGCACTGGCCGGGAGCCGGCTTCGGCGCGGCGCCGCTCGCGGCTTCAGGCTATTTCGTGCTGGAGCCTAACCCGCGCGGTTCGTATGGGCAGGGGGAAGCCTTTACCGCAGCCAACCGCAAGGACTTCGGCTACGGCGACCTCCGCGACGTTCTGGCCGGGGTCGATGCGGTTGAAAAACGCATCCCCGCGATCGACGACAAGCGCCTCGGGTTAACGGGCTGGAGCTATGGCGGCTTTATGACCATGTTCAGCGTGACGCAGACGCACCGGTTCAAGGCTGCGGTGGCTGGCGCCGGTATCTCCGACTGGCTCTCCTACTACGGTGAAAACTCTATCGACCAATGGATGACTCCATTTTTCGGCGCGACCGTCTACAAGGACCCCGCAGTCTACGCAAAGTCTTCCGCCATCAACTACATGGACCGTGTGACCACGCCGACGCTGGTGGTGGTGGGCGACCGCGACGGCGAGTGCCCGGCCCCGCAGAGCTTTGAGTTCTGGCATGCGCTCAAAGCCTTCAACGTACCCACGACGTTGGTCGTGTACCCCAACGAAGGGCATGGCTTTGTCGATCCCGACCACCAGCGAGATCTTGTAGAGCGCTCGATCCGCTGGTTCAACCAGTACCTGCAGTAGCGTTCGGGTCCCGGCAGACGGGAAGGGCGTACCAGGTCCTTCCCGCTCACACTTTGCAATGGCATCGCCTGCCCGGCGGTGTCCAAGCCAGGAGCCGCGCAGGCGCCCTCCGTTCGCCGTGCTGTAAACTTTGGTGGCAATCACCCTTTTCGGCGCACCATCCTACCCGAAGGCGAGTCGCAACCGTCTGTGCACCATTTCCGGCAGGCGGGGAGGTTCCATGCAGCGGTTTTTTACCCTTGTCGCATTGCTTCTGTTTGCGCTACCCGTAGGTCTTTCCGTCACAGGCTGTGTCACCAATGTTTCGCAGTACTGCAACAACCTTGGCTACGGGGCCAAAACCGGCCAGGTGTATTCGGTCCATTTCGCGTCGGGCGTTTCAGCGACCGGTATTTCCCTTGGCTACGGTCAGTCCACCAACGTAGGTACCATCTCGGCCGAGGACTGCAAAGGCACCACCGTCGGTGTCGGTATCACAACCTATGGCACGTCCAACTTGCAGCTGGCTGATATCAGCCCCGTGGGCAGTGTTTGCGCCGGTACCTGGAATCGCCTGAGTCCCGGTGGTATCCCGGACTTCACCATTTGCACGCCGCCCGCCACCCATGGCACCGCGACTATCACGGCCAGCACGGCCGGCATTGTCAGCAATCCGCTCACCGTGTATGTGCACCCGCCCGTTTCCGCTATCACGGTCAACAAGCCCACTGGCTGCGTACCCTCCGGGCAGCACGGACCCAACCTCCTGAACGAGACCTCTGTTTTCGACCAGAACGGCAACCTGATGCCGTCGCAGGGCGCCAATAACGAGATCGGGTTCATTACCTACGCCGCGAACACTCCGGGGATTGTCACCATCAACAACACCAATGTGACAGGCACCACGGGCGGGGGATCAACCCCCACCCTGCTGGGCGATACAACAGCGAACCAGCCCGGCGGCACGGTGATTACCGCGACTATAGCCGGTACCAGCGGCGACTCTGTCGGTACCAGCTCGGCCGCCGGCTATTTCTACACCTGCCCGCCGACCAGCATCGCATTGTCCCTGCCCAGCAGCACCGGCGTCCCCAACCCCGACGGCTCGATCACCGTGACCGCCGGCAACCCGCAAACGATCACGGCGTCCATCATCGATAACGCGCCCGGCCACGGCGACGTCAGTATTACGCCGACCAGCGGCAACAGCCCCGATTACACCTCCAGCCTGCCGCAGCAGGTCACAGTGGCAGCCACGGGCGCCGTCTCCTCCGCGCTGCCCGGCCTGGCCACCGTAACCGCGATCTGCCAGCCGGGCGCGCCGACCGCGGCGACAAGCACCTCTTCAAGCGCGTCCAGCTCTTCTACCGGCTCCTCCTGCAACCCGACCCCGCTCAACAAGCTCGGCACCTTCGGCACCGGGCTACCCATTGTCGCCAACCCGCTGCTGGTGCGCTCGCCCGGCGTCGGCAGCACCCTGTTGTGGGCTGCTTCGCCCAACTCGCGGGAGTTCACCCCGTTTGACCTGAGCCTCGGGACCGGCGGCGCGCCCATCCTGCTGCCTTATCCTCCCAACTCCATGGTGCTTGACCCGAACGGCACGACGCTGTACTTCGGCTCGTATCGCGCGTTAATGACCTACAGCGCCCTGAACAACTCGCCCGGCACCCAGGACACAACAGTTCCCGGCGTGGTGCTGGCGGTTGCGCCGGCCAACAACCAGGTGGTCATCGCTGACCAGCTTCGCAAGATCATCTATCTCTACACCCCTGCGGTTGCTGGCAGCGGTGCCACCTCCAGCACGAGCAACTCTTCCGTGACCAGCATCGGCGGCCTTGCTACCCATGCCGCCTACTCGCCCGACGGCAAAAACGTGTACATCGTCGGCCCGGACACGCTGTATGTCCATAACCTCGTCAGCGGCTGGAGCCACTACCCGCTGACAGGAACCGGCACCACGGCAAACTGCCCGCTCGACAACACCAACAGCAACCCATTCTGCTCGCCGGACGTAGCGATCACGGTACCGGCGGTTGCGGTCTTTACCAGTGGTGCTCCCGTTTCGGCGCGCTCCTTCTGCCCGGACACGACCACGACCCCGGTCACGTTCAATCCCGTGGCGGCCACGGTCAACGGCAGCAGCGCTGACCACCTTTCGGCTACGCCGGACGGCCTGCACCTGCTCGGTGCCACGACGAGCGGCGTGTCGGACATCACCCATAGCGCGGGCGGCGGCCTGATCGCACCCATCGGACCCTGCCCCGGCGTACTGCCCGGGACCGCGGGGGCGCTCGCCATCCAGACCACCCTGCGGCAGATCGCGCTGACGGGCATTACGCCTGCCCAGATTGACCAGGTGCTGGCAGCGCCGGACTCTTCCAAGGCCTTCATCACCTACATGGCAGGCACTGCTACCGGCTTACTGCCGGTCTACACACCGTCAACGGGCCTGATCAGCAATGTGCAGCTGACGGCCGGGGCCCTCGCCCCAATCGCGGGCTCATTCAGTCCCGATGCTACGAGCTTCTTTGTCAGCACTACGGGCGATAACCTGATCCACGTTGTTAACAGCTCCACGCTTAAGGACGCGCAGCAGCTCAACCCGCAGCTGACCGACAGCAACGGGGCAGCTGTTCCGGCGCAGTTCATCGTCACCAAGGGGCGTCCGACAACCTAGGCGTTTTTTGCCCAGAAAAGCCCGCCCCCACCGGGCGGGCTTTCTTTTTGCGGCAACGAAGCCTGCTCCAGCCTGCATCCAAAGGAGAAGACAAGGCGAAACTGAGGAGATTGCAAGTTTATGGATGAGTTGAAAAAGAATGGCATGATGGCACACCTGATCGCATCATTGGAGGAAGGCAAGGACATCGGACACTACGGCCGCCTGACGTTTGCCATGGTGGCGCGGCACTTCCTGAGTGAGGACGAGTTGCTCGCCATGCTGGTCAAGGACTCTGATTTTTCAGAGGCACAGGCGAAGCTTCTGATCCGCCAGGTGGAAGGGAAAGACTACAATCCGCCCAAGCGTGACCGAATTCTCACCTGGCAAAAGGAACAGGAATTTCCTATCTGCCCCAACGCCGACGACCCCGACGCCTGCAACGTGTACAAGGACCTGCACTTTCCCGATCACGTCTACGAGCACATCCAGGGTTATGTGGAGCAAAAGGCCGAAAGCGGTTCATAAGTTGCCCCGAAAGGGAGCACGCCAATACTTTCGTACTGTTTTCACCAGGTTCAGTGTGAGTTAGAGTCGTCGGCAGGATGACTCTGCTTCCCAACAAATTGCGGGCCGGGGCATGGGAGACGAGCCTGGCCCTGCTGGACCGCTTCCCCGTCCGGCGGCGGTCTGCGTTGCCGGACCACCTGCTGGTCGGCAGGGCCGGGGAAGAAGCCGCCTTCTTTTTTCTGCGGCGGGTTGGGTTCACGGTCGTCGCGCATGGCTGGCAATCGGGCCGGGCCCCCGGCGACATTGACCTCGTGGCCTGGGAAGCCGACACGCTCTGCTTTGTGGAAGTGAAAACCAGGTCCAGTCGTGGATTTGCCACTGCCGAGGCTGCCGTCGACCGCGGCAAGCGACACAGTGTTCGCCGGCTGGCACGCCATTATCTGCGGCAAGTGCCTGACGGCACACTCACCCGGTTCGATGTACTGTCGATCTATCTGAAAGCTGGGGAACCCGCGCGCAAGGCTGAGTTTGAGCTGTTTCGGAATGCCTTTAGCTGGGACGAGTAGCTGGCGCGGTCGAACAAACCCCACCTGAACTCGGCCAATTCATGTCGCGTATTTGTAAACTCACCGTCTACTGGTTCGCGTCCTGCCATTCTTCATACCAGGCCATCTGGATGGCTTCAAGGCGCGATTCATTAGACTTTGCCGGGTCGTCGGCAAAGCCTTCGAGCTCGGTCACATGCTTGTACAACTCGGTAAAGCGGACCTTCAGCGGGTCCAGCTCCGGGTATTTCTCCTGCAACTGGATGCCAATCTCCTCGGCGTCCGTCCATAGGATCTCTTTCGGCATCGGCTCGCTCCTACTTGCTTTCGCTTAGCGTCAGGGGTTTGCCTTCGGACACGTAATTGCGGTTCCAGGCTGGAATCTCAACGACATAGTTGCCCGGTCGCGTGATGACCGCCTGGCAACCCAGGCGCGAATTCAACTGGAGCCCCGGCGCTTTTTCCATCCGGTCCAGCTCGTCCTCGGTCGCTTCGTTGAGCCCAGGCTCGCCCTGCTTGATGTGCACGTGACAGGTCGTGCAGGCGCAAACGCCGCCGCAGGCGTGATCCAGAAAGATGCCATAGTTCTCCGCCACGTCAAGAAACGACATGGGCAGTCCATGGTGGTCGTACGGCATGGTTCCAAAGGCAAACTCAACCGTCCGGCCTTCCGGTTGAAAGGTCACGCGGACGATGTTCTCAGCCGGTGGTTGTGTCAGGTCGATCGGCTCATTGCCGGCTTGACTTACGCTCGAGCTCATTGTGTTTTCTCCCGCTTGAGTCGTTCATTCTCAAGCAGCGCCCCTTTGGCCACGCGGGTCGCCTGTTCCAGCTCCAGCGTCGCTTCAGCGGATTGGATCCGGATCACAAGCTTTCCCTCGGGGTTCTTGATCTCTCGCAAAAGCCGCGCCTCCATCTCCTGCCGGCCCTCGTTCCGCGCGTTGAACCCGTCCCGCATGGTTTCCTGCATTGTCTTATGATTATCCAAAAGAGTTTTCAATTCCCCCAGCTCGCGGGCGGGAAAATCCTGGAGTGCCTTGCGAGCGTCGTCGACAATTGACAGTTTAGCGTTCACGCTCATTTCGTATCCTACCCGATCTCGGCTTTTGCGAACGGGTGCGGCGCGGTCGGGCCCTCGCCCAGCTTTTCGCCCGCGGACGTCATCGTTTCCCCGCCGAGCGCGGAGGTGACGGTCTGGTTCATCATTAGCTCGGCCAGGCGGCGAGTCGCGCGGTCCA
>CAXTYP010000064.1:0-10897 GCA_964248435.1 uncultured Acidobacteriaceae bacterium
TTTCCATGCGCAAGCCAGCACCCCCTCTCCCCTTATCTCTTCTTTGCGGTCTGCTTTGCCTTGGCGCGGGTACGGGCCAAGGCATGGCCCAGCAACGGCGCACCCTGTCCACTCGCCTGGCCGCGCCGGCCAACGAAGTGCCCGTGGCAGCAGTCGCGCCGGAACGGACACTCCAGTTCGGGCTGACCTTGCCCTTGCGGAACCGCGCCGCGCTTGAAGCATTGCTGCGCGACCAGCGCGACCCGGCAAGCCCCCGCTACCACCAGTACCTGTCCGCAAAGCAGTTTGCCGCCGAATACTCCCCGACGCAGGCCGACTACGACCGCGTGATTGCTTTCGCCAAGTCGCAGGGTTTTTCTGTGACGCACACCTTCTCTAACCGGCTGCTGCTCAATGTCAGCGGCGCGCCGGCCAACATCAACAAGGCATTCGCGGTCAGAATGCAGGAATATCCGCGCGCCACGGCAACCCCCGGGGCAAGCCCGGGGGCAAGCGCCAACCCAGCGGCGACCTATTACGCGCCCGACGTGGAACCCACCATCACTGATCCAGCGGTGCCGATCCTGAGCGTTGTGGGCCTCAGCACACGCGATCTGCCGCACCCGATGCTGGTTCACGCCAACACGACTTCGCATGGTGACGCGACTGGCTCCGGGACCGGCGGGCAGTTTCTTGGCAGTGACATGCGCGCGGCGTACGCGCCGGGAGTGGCGCTCGATGGTGCCGGACAAACCGTCGGCCTGATCGAGTTCGGACCCTACAACCTCACCGACGTGACCGCCTACTTCAACGCGGTGAACCAGCCGCTCAAGGTGCCGATTTACAACGTATTGCTCGACGTGGATGGCGTGTGCGCGGGGTCGCCGAGCACCGGCGGCTGCGATGACGGGGAAGAAGTAATTGACATACAGCAGGCGATCTCCATGGCACCCGGACTCTCCGCGCTGATCGTTTATGAGGCGTATGGCGGCGTGGACGGACTGACCGCGTTTGCCCAGGCGGCCAGCGACAACATCGCGAAGCAGCTTAGCCTGTCCTTCGGCTTCGGCGGTACCCCGGCCACGCAGCCCGGCTACGAGCAGGTGTTTATGGAGTTCGCGGCGCAAGGGCAAAACCTGTTCATCGCATCCGGTGATGGCGGCGCGTTCCCCGGAACAGGCGGCTACCCCGGCAACAGCCCCAACGTAACCGACGTGGGCGGAACAGACCTGACAACCAATGGCCCGGGCGGCGCCTGGCAGGGTGAAACAGCCTGGATCGGCAGCGGCGGCGGTTGGAACACGGGGTCGCCTATCCCCGCCTACCAGGTCGCCGCTGTGAACAGTGCGAATGGAGCGTCGCCCGCGTATCGCAATGTGCCGGATGTCTCGATGGAAGCAAACACCGACAATTTCTTCTGCGCGAACGGCGGCTGCGCCAACGGAATCGGAGGCACCAGCCTCGCCGCGCCACGGTGGGCGGGCTTTCTGGCACTTGTCAATGAGCAGGCCAACGGCCGGCCGGTCGGCTTTCTCAACGACAGCATTTACTCTTTGGGTAAAACCTCCGCATACACATCGGCCTTCCACGACATCGTGCTGGGGAACAACTTCAACACGGGCAGCCCGGACCTATTCCAGGCCGTTGCCGGCTATGACCTGACCAGCGGCTGGGGCACACCGAACGGCCAGGGGATGTTGAACGCGCTGGCACCGGTACCCGCAAGCGGCGCAGCGGCAAACTTTACCCTGACCGCTTCGCCCGCAACTTTGAAACTGACACCGGGCTCTTCCGCGACCACGACGGTGGCGCTCACCCCTGAAGGTGGGTTCCCGGATGCGGTTGACTTGACCGTCACGCTCATCGGCGCGCCGGCCGGGGTGACAGCGACACTGGGCAGCACCACGCTGCAAGGGACGTCGCAGACCACCCTGACCGTGAGCACAACCGCTGCAACACCAGGCGGCAATCTCCTGGTCGCGGTCACCGGCGTCAGTGATGGCGTGTCGCATACGGCCTATGTGTCGCTGGCCCTGCCCGCGTTTTCGCTTAGCGCTGCAAGCAGCACTTTATTCGTCAACCAACTGAGCACGGTTTCCGACCTGCTCACGGTCGACGCAATCAACGGCTTCGCTGGCACTCTCAGCCTGTCACTTTCCGCGCTGCCGCCGGGCGTGAGCGGGAGCTTTTCGCCGCCCACGACCGCGACCACCAGTACGCTGAACCTGAGCGCCGGGGTCCTGGCACCGACGACCAGCAATGCGCCACTGGTTGTGACGGGAACCGCGGGAGCGACGACCAGCACGATCCCTTCGCTTTCCGTCGCCGTCAGTGCCGCTTATGGTGCTTGCGGGATCGGCACACTGGTCGATCTGCGGCCTGACTTCAACCTGACAGCGTTTCGCACCGACGGCACCACCTTCAGCGACGGCGGCCTGGACGGCAGCGGGTATGCGTTTTCGGCGAACCTGCTGGGACCGTCTCGCGTTCTGAACGGCATCCGCTTTGTCTTCAACCTGCCAAATATTCCTAACGCCGTCTACGGAACCGGACAAACGATTGCGTTGCCGCAAGGCCAATACACCTCGCTGCAGTTGCTGGGTACAGGCATCGATGGCAACCAGGCCGGCCAGGTGTTGACGGTCACCTACACCGACGGCACTACCACCCAGTTCACGCAGGGCTTTGGCGACTGGTACTCGCCCGCAGCCAACGTGAACGAGGGTGAGGCGGTCGCGATGCGCTACCGCGATACGGCCAGGGGCGCGGCCGATAACCGGCAGTTCAACCTGTATGGCTACACGCTAGCGCTCGACAACAGCAAAACTGTTAGGAGCCTGACGCTGCCGAAAAATCGCGCTGTGATCGTGCTGGCCGCAACGCTTTCCGATCAGGACCTGGGCAGCCAGGTGAATCTGGCCTCCTTGTACAACGTGTCCGGCATCTACACCGACGGCTCGACCTTCTCGGATGGCCTGGATGCCGGGGGCGCTGCCTACTCGGCCAACCTGCTCGGCGACACCGCGGCGAGCGGAGAAGAGGTGGTCGTCGGGGCGTCCCACTTCCACCTTGCAGGACCGAACGCGCCGGATGCCCTTTCTGCTGCCGGGCAAACCATTCCGCTTCCCGTCGGCTTCTACGAGAGCTTGAAGCTGCTGGGCACCGCGGTGCAGGGCAACCAGACACAACAAGCCATCCTGCTGCACTACGCCGACGGAAGCACCGACACCATCACCCAGGGCTTCAGCGACTGGTCCTCGCTCAACGGCTACGCCAACGAGTCGCTGGCGATCCGCACTCCTTATCGTAACTACAACGATGGATCGATCGATCACCAGGCCTTCAATGTGTATCTGTACACCTTGCCGGTTCCGTTCGGCAAGCAACTGCAAAGCATCACGTTGCCCAGCAACCGCAACGTGCTGCTGCTTGGCATGACCCTGGCCCCCTACTCCCTTGTCGATTTGGAAACATTCATCTGCCCCTACCTGAACGGCGGTGCCGCCGCTCCTACCCAGTAGCGCCTCCCCGCAGGGAGTGCGGACCAGGGCTCCATGCTGGGCCGGGTTCTCACTCCCTGCACCAAATCCGCTCTTTATTGCCGGCACGTACATGGTGAGTACATGGATACGTTTCCAGATGTTCTGCAAATCAGCTATATTCCCAGAGCATAAGCCCGCATCCTTTTTCGTGCAGGCCGTAAAGGCCAGCGGAGTCAAGCCGCGAAGCCGCTTTTGAAAGGACCCGTCATGCCCGCCCATTCCCTAAGACGATCGCTTTTTCTGCTTCCACTTCTTTGTTCCAGCGCCCTCGTTGCGCAAACAGCCAACGGCATCAACGGCACCGTCACCGACGCGTCCGGGGCCGTGGTCAGCGGCTGCCAGGTGGAGATTCGGAACAATGCGACTGGTGTTGTCACGACCGCGCGCACCTCATCGGCCGGCACCTATACCGTTCCAGAGCTGCTGCCCGGCACCTACACCGTTACATTCACACTCGCCGGATTCCAAACCTCTGCGCACACGGGCGTCACGGTTGAAACGGGCCGCACGTCCAACGTGGACGGAACTCTCACCACGGGTGAAATCTCGCAGACCGTTGACGTGAAGAGCTCCGCGATTTCGCTTCAAACCGCTACGCCGCAGGTTGGCGTCACCATCGAGAACGCGGTCGTGGAAGCGCTGCCGGATCAGTTGAGCGGCCAGGCACGGCAGATTGACAACTTCATCTTTCTGGCGCCCGGCGTTACGGGCAGCGCGTTCAGCCACAACATCTCGGGCGGCGAAGACTTCCAAAACGAGGTGCTCTTCCAGGGCATCCCGGCGGTTCAGGCCGAAACGGAAGGTTTCCAGACCTACATCAACCCGCCTTTCGAGATGGTGAACGAGTTCCACGTATCAAGCTCCATCTTCTCGACGCAGTACGGCCTGGGGCAAGGTGCCGTTAACTACAACTTCGTGTCCGGCACCAACCGGCTGCACGGCGACGCTTTCTATATCAACCGAAACAACTTCTTCGATGCCCGCGGCCTGGTACAAATCAATCCTCATGTGCCCGTCAATAAGGAAAATAACTATGGGTTTACGGTAGGCGGCCCTGTTTATATCCCGCACCTGTACGACGGACGCAACCGGACCTTTTGGCATGCCACCGATGAATATTTCAAGTACAACCAGTCCTTCGCCAACACGATGACCGTGCCGACCGCCCTGGCAAAGCAGGGCAACTTCTCGGAATACGCATTAATTAATCATGTTCAGCAAGTCATTTACGTTCCGCAAGGGGTCAACTGCAATGGCCTTGCCCCCGGCACTCCATTCCCCGGCAACATCATCCCCGCGAACTGCATAAGCCCGCTTTCGGCGTCGATCCTGAGCCAGATCCCAAATCCGACGATCCCCGGCCAGCTGACAAATAACATCAATTCGCAGCTGGGAGTGGTTCCTACCAACCAGACGTCTTGGGGTTACACGCTTGACCATAACCTGAATGAGCGGAACTCGTTCCATTTCAGCCAGTGGCACGACCACCAGACTTCCCCGGCAGTGGATAACACCGCCTACTTCGGCAACGAGCTTTCAGGACTTAAAACGGAGCCGCGACTAGGGTCGGGATTCTTCCTCAGCTATGTCGGCTCCATCACGCCTAACTTGGTCGCCACCGCTGGATTCGGCTGGCTGGGTGAAATCAACGATGAGTTCAACGCACACCAGAATGTCAGTTTCCCGGCCGTTGCCGGCGGCACAACCTTTCCCTACATCAGCTTCGGCGGTTCCGCACCGGATGCACCGACGGGCTGGGGCGCGGGTAACAATGGTGAGATCAGCAGTATCAATCGCAAGCTGGGTCTTGGTTTCCAGAACAACTACCTGTACACCCACGGCCGCAACACGTATAACTTCGGCTACGAAATACGCCGCGCTTACCAGGACGATCATGAATGCCAGAACTGCACCGGGCACTTTAGCTTCTCGAGTCTGACGACCAGCAACGGGCAGCCGGACTCAACCCAGGCGGTAAGCGAAAACAACACCGGCAATTCCTTTGCCAGCTTCCTGCTTGGCCAGGTCGACTCAACCTATCGCCAGCAGGCTTTTGAAACCAGGCTTCGTAACTTCTCAATCTCGCCCTACATCATGGACGACATCAAGGTCACTCCGAAGCTCACAATTAACGCCGGCATTCGCTGGGACATCATGGTGCCGTTCACGGCGGATAACCCGAACAACATTGTTTTTCTCGACCTGAATAAACCCAATCCCGGCGCGATCGGTCCCAACGGTCCATTGCTTGGTGCCGCGAGTTCGCTCGGTTATGGTCCCCAGGCTGCTGGTTTCACCCGCGCTAATATCCCCTGGAAGAACGTTGGACCCCGCCTTGGCTTCGCCTATGCCGTCAACCAGAAAACGGTCCTGTCGGGTGGCTATGCCCTCACCTTCCTCGACGGCGGTGCTTATGAGTTTGGCACGAATAAAACCGCCAATAACTACGGAAACGTACTGGCTGGTCTGAACCAGACACCCTCGAGCCAGACCAACGTAGCGAACTACGGAAGCTGGGATACTCATATTCTCGCCAACCCGGGAGCTACGCCACTCACCGCTACTCTTGGCAACGGAGCAGGCGTTCTTCACCCTTTCCAAAAGAGCGGCATCAGCCAGCCCTACTCCCAAATGTATGACCTGGGGATTCAGCGCGAATTGCCATGGAACCTGTTTACAGCCATCACCTATGTTGGCAACCATGGCGTCCACTTGCCCTCCGCGCTGAACGACACCAACCAGGTCGATCCGCGTTACCTCTCGCTTGGCCAGTCGCTGCTCGCACCGTGGAACTCGACTGCGGGTCAGGCAGCCCTGAAGAGTGTCGGTGTGCCTAACATCGGCGGCCTGTACCAGCCGTACGCTGCGTTCCAGACTAACTTCCCCGGGCAAACCGTGCAGCAGGCCTTACTGGAGCTCCCCCAATTCCAGAGCACTGAAAACGGTCACACTCTGAATGACTTTGAAACAGAGGGAGTGTCCATCTACAACGCGCTGCAGGCGCAGTTGCAGAAACGCTTTACGGATGGCCTGAGCTTTCTGCTTGCTTACACCTACGCGCGCACCATGGGGAACTCCGACCATGGCTTCACCCTTTTCACCCCGAATGCCCTGAACAAGTTCAATCAGCGTGCGGAGTGGGCGGTATCTTCAAGCGATCAAACGCATGTCATTGTGCTGAGTGGCGTGTACGAACTGCCGTTCGGCGCCGGCAAAACGTTCCTTTCAGGGGGCAATAGCTTCATCACGAAAGAAGTCATCGGCGGTTGGCAGGTCAGCGGCATCTTCCAGTACGCCAGCGGTACGCCGTTTGGTATCGGTGCCGCGGGCGACCCGCTGCTAACCGGTGGCAACCGGGCCAACATTGTGCCTGGTGCTCCCGTGAATCTCAACTACAAGAACTATTACAACGGCACCCATGTATTCAACACTGCGGCTTTCTCGGATCCTACAAAGGCAGCAGTCGGCGATGCGGCCCGCAACCAGAGCGATCTTAGGAATCCGTTCAACTCCAACGAGAACGTCGCATTAGCCAAGAAATTCCAGTTCGGCGAAGGGGTGCAGGCAGAGCTGCGGATGGAGTACTTCAACATCCTGAACCGGATGCAGGTCTGTGGACCCTCGGATACAAACGTCAGCGATTTCGCGAATGGCGGCAACTTCGGCTATGTCGTGAAACCATGCCAGGGCAACACCCCACGCCAGGGGCAAGCGTACTTCCGGGTCTCCTTTTAGTTGATCTGAAAACACTGATTTATCACACCGGCCGGATTGGTAGTTGCCCCAGGGCTACCAATTCGGCCGCTCCCTTTTGGCGCATCTGCCCCAACCGGCAAAATTGTGGCGACTTTCTGGGGGTCAAGCCGCCTGGTACCAGTCTTGCACCATGCATAACAAGTCATAGGTCGTGTGTTCTGACGGCATTGTGCCTGTTAGCTTAGCTCCAGCTTGAGCGTTGCTTGACATCGCCGCATTCCCACCCGGATGATCGTTTCATGACCGCGCGGCATTTTCGAGTTCACCATGGTTGTGCCGCACTCTGCCTTTTCAGCTTGTTGTTTGTTTCCGCTGTCTGCCCCTTTGTGTCTGCGCAGGGTGTCACCCCCGCTGCCACGACGACGCACAGCGCTGCCCAGGAGTTCCCGGGTCACTTTGTAGATATCACCCAGCACAGCGGGGTTCACTTCACTTACCAGGCCTCACATACCTCAAAGAAATACCTGCTGGAAACCATGGGCGCCGGCGTCGGCCTGTTCGACTATGACAACGACGGCCGCCTGGATATCTTTCTCGTCAATGGTGCTCCACTCGCCGACCCGACGGCAAAGGGCACCATCCCGGGCAAGACCGGCCCCGCTTACTGGAACCGTCTCTACCACCAAAAGAAAGACGGCACTTTTGAGGACACCACGGAACGGGCCGGCCTGGCCGGGGTCGGTTACGGCATGGGAGTGGCCGCCGGAGACTACGACAACGACGGAAATGAAGATCTTTTCGTGACCGCCTATGGTGGCAACCGGCTGTACCACAACAATGGCGACGGCAGCTTTGCCGATGTCACCATTTCCGCCGGAGTAGCTGGAAGCGGTTGGTCCACCAGTGCGACCTGGGTCGACCTTGACAACGACGGATTACTGGACCTTGTTGTTCTGCGCTATGTGCAATGGGACTTTGACGATACCTGGTGCGGCGAACATCGTGAACATTACCGCGCGTATTGTCACCCCGACCTGTTCCCGGCGATCACGCCATTTATCTATCACAACGAGGGCCACGGGCGGTTTAGTGAGGTAGGCGCGAAGATAGGGATGAAACCTGGCAAAGGACTCGGTATCTCGCTGGCCGACTATGACCGCGATGGCAAGATCGATTTGTTTGTTGCCAATGATTCAATGCTCGAATTCTTATACCGCAACAAGGGTGATGGAACGTTTGAAGAAACGGCCCTGCCGGCCGAGGTCGCGGTGGATGGAGAAGGGCGTACGTATGCAGGCATGGGGGTCGACTTTCAGGACTACAACAACGACGGCCTGCCGGACCTGGTGGTCACAAACCTGGCGAACCAGAAGTACGCGCTTTATCAGAATAACGGGGACGGCAGCTTCTCTTACTCGAGTTACACATCAGGGGTTGGAGGTGCCACGCTGCTTCACTCCGGCTGGGGTATCCACTTTTTCGACTACGACAACGACGGCCTGAAAGACCTAATTGTCGCGCAGGGTCATGACATCGATAACATCGAGCTGAACTTCCCGCAGCTTCGCTACAAAGAACCGTTGTTGCTGATGCATAACAATGGACAGGGTTTTACCGACGTCTCCGCGGCTTCGGGGAACATCTTCAGTCAGTCCTGGGTAGGCCGGGGACTGGCGATCGGCGACCTCGACAACGACGGTCGCGAAGACGTGGTCGTTTCAACAAACGACGGGCCGGCCTATGTGCTGCATAACGAGACCGAAACGCAGACCCCAAATCACTGGATCACCTTGGCGCTAACTGGGCATCGGAGCAACCGGGATGCGATCGGTGCCGAAATCAAGCTGACAACCAGCCGGGGACCCCAGTGGGCGACGGTTTCTACCGCCGGCAGTTATCTTTCTTCGAGCGACAAGCGGGTTCACTTCGGGCTGGGCCCTGATTCAGCAATAAGTGCAATCGAGATTCTCTGGCCCAGCGGGATCAAGCAGAAACTGACCGCGGTCAGTGCGGACCAGGTGCTGCATGTTGACGAGCCGGGGCGCTGAAGCGGCAGGGACAACGCAGGTCACTCGTGCGAGGAGTGCGAACCATCCATGGCTGCGGCGGCCGCGAACTCGGTCCTGGCTTTCTCCGGCTGGCCGCTCTTGCGGTACACCTGGCCCAGCTGAAAATGGTAAGCCGCGCTTTCAGGAGCAAGTGCGACTGCCCGCTCCAGTTCCAGTTGTGCTTCGGGTAGCTGGTTTTCTCGTCCATACAACCTGCCAAGTTCCACGTGTACTTTGACATTGGTTGGAGCAAGCGCTTCGGCCTGTTTGAGCAATGGCAAGGCCTGGTCCATCTGGTTTCTATTAACCAGCACGATGGCTAAGTTGATAAGTGGCTGTTCACTGGGTCTCGACACTCCTGATTGCCACTCCATTGCGGTGCGGTAAGCAGCGATCGCGTCTTCTGGCCGACCCAGTCCTTCGTAGGCCAGGCCCATGTTGTTTTCCACCCGTACCGAGCGGGCGGTCAACGCCAGCGACTTACGAAAGCAGTTGAGCGCCTCCTCAAAACGATTCTCGTTGTACTTGATGCGTCCTAGGTCATACCAGCCGTCGCTGTCATTCGGCTCCCAACTCATGGCCCGTGTAAGCCACTGGTCGGCTGAAGCGTAGTCATTCGCGAGTACATAATCCAGCGCTACAAACTTCAACTGCTGTGCAGTTGGTTTTTGCAGTCGCGAAGCATGGGTGTACTCGGCCAAGGAGGCGACCGGCTTGTTCTCGCGAAGCAGGATGTAGGCCAGCAGGAAGTGTGCCTCGCCCGAATTGTCATGACCGTTGAGATAAGTGCTGACATTACGTTCCGCCTCCGCCAGGTGGTTGCCGGCGGCCAGGGTGCGAGCCTGCTGCAGAGGGTCCGGCTGTTGCGCCCGGAGTTGCCCAGGATGCAACAAGAGCCCACTGACAAGGGCCCAGGTCAACAGCAGCGAAGGGCTCAAGCGTTTGTCAGTCACTGGCCGCGTGACACCAGGACCCGCACCTTGCTGATCAACCATGCTTCGACCCTCGCAATTGTTCTATCGCCTTCGAATGTAGTTCTGCAAACCATGCCAGCCGGCAGGCCTTTTATCCAACTCAGAGAAAGGCAGAGATTCATCTCGCGGGTGAAATCCAAGCCTGGCCGGTCCGGCTGCCAGCACAGGAAATTCCCCGGCGACAGGGCGATGTGGCCGAAACACCACCATTGCAGCCTCGCTTGTATTTGCGCCGCCTGGGCTGGTAGTGGATGTTTCGCACCGACGGCGCAGTCCGCAAGTGCGGCAACGCCCAGCAACGACGCGACGGTGACCAGTTGCAGGATGCCTCGGGGGCAGATTGGACTGCGGGCTTACGGCACGTCCGCTCAATGACGTTTGTGAGCGTGACGCCCCGCTGAGCGGGAGTTAGTCGGGAGGCTCGGCGGAGCCGCCCCTCCCGTTAAACTAGGGACATGACAAATCTTCAGGCCGATGTCGCCGTGGTAGGAGCGGGCCACGCCGGCTGCGAAGCCGCCGTCGTAGCCGCGCGCATGGGCCTTCGCACCGTTCTGCTTACGCTGTCTCTCGACAAGATCGCCCAGATGAGCTGCAATCCTGCGATCGGCGGCGTCGCCAAAGGCCATCTTGTCCGAGAGATCGACGCCCTCGGCGGCGT
>CAXTYP010000065.1:0-10823 GCA_964248435.1 uncultured Acidobacteriaceae bacterium
CTCGCCTGCATCCCACTACCCGGAGTCCGCTGACCCGGACCCTAGGAGGACGCACTGTGGCACTAGGTATTACGCTTGAGCAAGCCCGGCAGGTGATCGCCGCTGCTGAAAAGAAGTCCAGCGAGGTCGGCCAGCCGATGAACGTCGCGGTCGTGGATGCGGGCGGCAACCTCCTGGCGTTTGCGCGCATGGAAGACGCCTGGCTCGGCTCGATCGACATCGCTATCAACAAGGCTTTTACCGCGCGAGCCTTCAACCTGCCTACCATTGACCTGGCCGGCAACGCGCAGCCGGGGCAGCAGTTTTACGGCATCCATGCTTCGAACGGCGGACGCATCATGATCTTTGCCGGCGGCATCCCGCTTAAGCAGGGCGGACAAGTGATCGGGGCCGTCGGCGTCAGCGGCGGCAGCAAGGAGCAGGATCAATCCGTGGCCGAAGCCGGTGCTGCCTTGTTCGCCTAGATCGGCGGGAGCCCGCGCAGCGCCAAGAGCAGCTTGGCCGTGGTCACCGCCTGGCCGGCATGCCTTTGCGTATGGTCGGCCAAGTGCACCAGCAGGCCTCCAAGCGTCGCCGGCAGTCGCTTTCCGCCGACCAGGCGCTCCTGTTCAAGCTGATCCAAAGGCAGCGTCCGCACCCGGCTTTCCGCTTCCCGCAGCGCGCTTCCGAACTCCGCCAGCAGGGCTTCCCGCATCATGCCGGGTTCCAGTTCCACGTTCAAAGCTGCTCGTTGCACTACATCCAGCCCGTGCCCTTCAGCGTAGGTCAGCAATCGGTCCAGCGAGTGCGCGATGTGGCGCACGTGGAATGCAAATGGCGTCAGCCCGAAAGGGCTGGTGTGGATTTCCGAGTCGGTGAGCTGCGGGGCCCAATACCCAATGTTTTCACCGGCCAGTTCCAGCGCATGCAGCACGGCACGCGGCACGGCCGGTACCCCGGCGAGGGTTCCACGAAGCCAGGGTTCCGGTTGCGAGGCCGGTTGCGAGGCTGGTTGCGGGGAGGATTCTGATGCGGGTCGCATCGGTCCAGTCTACAAACCGTGAGCCAGGCGGAATGCACGTACGACCTCGGCCACGTCGCGGTGTTCGCGGTCCACAGCCTCGTTCATCGCGCGCATGTCGTCCGCGGTGATGCGTCCAGCCAGGTCGGCGAACGCCGGGCGCAACTGCGGCCAGCGCTCCAGTGTCGCTTCCCGCACCAGCGGCACCGCCTGGTACGGCGGAAAGTAATGTTTATCGTCGGTGAGCACCCGCAGGTGCAGCGCTGCGATCGGCCCGTCTGTTGAGTTGCCGGCGATCATCTCCACCTGGTTTGCACCCAGCGCGCGGTAAAGCAGCCCCAGGTCCATGGTGCGCGGCGCGCCCTTGAAGCGCAGGCCGTAAGCCGCTTCGAGCCCGTGCAGTCCGTCCGGACGCTCTTCAAACTCGTAGCCGACACCCAGCCGCCAATTTGGTGTGCTACGGGCAGCCTCGGAAAGAGTTCGCGCCGGGGTTTGGTCGGGCCGCACGATCATGGCGAAAGTATTATCGAACCCGAGCGGCTCGGTCGCGACGATGCCGAAACGCTGCCGGTACAACCGGCGGACCACCTCGAGCGAGGCGGCCTGGTTCTCCGCCGGGTCAGCCCGCTGCACCGGCGGCTGCTTGAGAATCGCGGTCAACGCGGTCCCGGTGTACTCGACATAGGCGTCAATGCGCCCGGAAAGCATGGCCTGCTGGGCAATATACGAGCCCGCGAGGTAGAAACGCCGCTCGACCCGGAGGCCGGTGCGGGCCTCGATGTGCTGTGCCAGCAGCTCGCCAAGAACGACCTGTTCAGTGAAGTTCTTCGCGCCGATGACCGGGCGATCCGGACGAGGCGGCGCGCAGCCGGCGAGCAGAAGCAGGCACAGGGAGGCAGCCTGCCAGACAGCGTGCCAGGCACGGCTCACTGGTCCCGCCCGGGCACTTTAAACCGGCTCTCTGCCCAGCCCAGAAGGGTATCGGCCGCGAGCGCCAGCAGCGTTGCCGGAATGGCACCGGCCAGTACCAGGCGGTTGTCGACCGACGCGACACCGCGAAAGATAAACTCCCCCAGGCCGCCCGCGCCGACCGCTGCGGCGATGGTAGCGATGCCGACCGTTGTGACAGCCGCGGTGCGCAGGCCGGCAAGAATCACGGACGCGGCCAGCGGCAGCTCGACCTTGACCAGCCGCTGCCACCCCGTCATACCAAGCGCGTGGGCAACGTCAATCACCGCCGGCTCGACCCCGCGAATGCCGACATAGGTGTTGCGAAGAATAGGCAGCAGCGCATACCCGGACAGCGCGACGATCGCGATGCGGGACGCGCGCTCGCCCAGCCATGGCAGCGGCAACAAAAAGCCGAACAGTGCGAGCGAAGGGATGGTCTGGATGATGTTGGCGACCGTCAGCACGGGCTTGGCAAATCGCCGGTAGCGCGTCAGCAGCACCCCGAGCGGGATGCCGATGCCCGCGGCGAACAGCAGGGCGGTGCCCGTAAGCCACAGGTGCTCAAGCGTGAGCGTCACGATCTCGCTCCAGTGCTGCCTGAGAAAGCCGGCGGCCAGCAGGGAAGCAAGCATGCCGTTCGTGAGAAACGCAGCTGCAACAAGCATCAGGACGCCGCCACCCGGCGCTCGCCGCGATGAAACGCACACACGTACTCAGCGACCGCGTGCTGTTGCGAGGCGAGAAACTCCGCCGGGGCGAGGTCGGCCTCGATCGTTCCATCGCACACCAGCACGATGCGATCGGCCAGGTACATGGCTTCATCGAGGTCGTGGGTCACCAGCAGCACGGTTTTGGGCGTGCCGCGGTCGCGCAGGCGCTGCAGCAGCCCTCGCAACATGTCCTGCATCTCGGCGCGGGTCAGCGGGTCGAGTGCGCCGAACGGCTCGTCCATCAGCAGGATCGGCGGATCCCCGGCCAGCGCGCGCGCCAGGCCGACACGCTGGCGCTGGCCGCCCGACAGCTGGTGAGGGTACCTGCCAGCAAAGCGAGCTGGGTCAAGGCCCACCGCGGTGAGCAGTGTACGCACCTGCTCGGGGCGCCCCCGGCGCGACGCACCGGCAAGCTCCGGAACCATCGAAACGTTGCGCGCGATCGACAGGTGGGGAAACAGCCCTGTTTCCTGGATGACATAGCCGATGCCGCGGCGCAGTGCCACTTCGTTGCTCCCCGCGACATCGCGGCCGTGGACCAGCACAGTGCCTGCGCTAGGCCGCGCAAGCCGGTTGACCATACGCAGCAGCGTGGTTTTGCCGGAGCCGCTGCGGCCCAGCAGCGCCGTGACGGTTCCGGCGCCCAGCGCAAGATGGACATCGGTCAGCAGCGCGCGCCCATCGGCCGCCTGGAGGTAAACGCCCGAAAACTCAATGGCCGCTGCCGCGTTCAACCTACGCCGGCTGGTTTTCGTCCGGGTTCGCGGGCCCGTCCAGCCGAGCCTCGCTGCCCGCCGGGGCAACACTGCCCGAAGGAGCCGAACCCTTGACGCGCACGACCGTGATCTTGGAAAAGCCCTCCTTGAACGACGGAGGACGGAGCCGCTCGGCCATCTTTTGCATTACGTCATCCGACACCACGCGCTCGCGCCGGCTGTTCCGCTCCGCGCAAACCTCGTAGGGCACGTCAAAAAACACCGCGTGGACGTCATAGCCGAAACTCTTGGCCATCTTGATCCACTGGCGGCGCTCGTGCGGGCTCAGGTTGGTCGCGTCCACATAGTTCCACGGCATCTTGGCAATCAGCCGGGCGCGCAGCAGCGACCGAAGGGTTGAAAACACCAGGCCCTGGTACCGCTGCTCGGTGATGTCGTCGAACAGGATCGTGCGCAGCATATCGCTTGAAAGCGGCTGCACCGCGCGGCGCTTGAACCACGTGGTTTTGCCGGAACCGGGCAGCCCAATCGTCAACACAACGAAACCACGAGGCGCGCGAGGGCTGGCTGCCTGGGCGGCCGGCGGCGGGGTCGAGGGCGATTCCGGCTGTGTTTCGTGCACCAGCTTGCCCTCGGGCTCGTCCTGTTCCCCCGCATAAAGGGGCGGCTCTTGGCCGTACCGGGGAGAGAAGCCGGGCTGCGCTTCTGAATCCGAATCCTGATCCTGATCCAAAGTCCCATGCGGGTCCTCGGGCTCCGGCTCCGCAAAAGAACCGATGGGTTCCGCAAACACCGGTTCGCTCCCACGTGTTTCCCCACGCACCTGCTCCGGATAAGAAGGCCGCAACGGGGCGAGCTGCCCCTGGGGAATTTCCTGTCCGATCTTGCCTGTGGACTCCGAATCGTTCGGGCCACGTTTTCCGCGTCGTCTCATGATTGTCTCGCGCCACCACTCGCGCATGCCTTGGATGGTACATCCGTCGCCGGGGTGCTGCAATCCTGGTGCACTCCCGCGGCAGTTCCCGTGCAACTTCAATGTGCTTCCCGTGCACGCCCGCAACAAGGGGCGCGCATCTCACTGGGGGGAAGAACAGGCGGCACGCGCTCGCCGGAAGCCTCGCAGCGATGCTAGCATCAGTTTTGCGGATTTTGGCGGGGCAGCACCTCAGAAGCAAGGGAGCGCAACAGCATGGCAGTCAAGGTGGGTATTAACGGTTTCGGGCGTATCGGCCGTAATTTGCTACGCACAGCCCTGGGCAACGCTGACATCGAGTTTGTCGCCATCAACGACCTGACCAGCCCGGTCACCCTGGCGCACCTGCTCAAGTACGACTCCATCCTCGGCAACATTCCCAATGACATCCAGGCAACAGAAGGCGCAATCACGATCGACGGCAAAACCATCAAGGTTTTTGCCGAGCGCGAGCCGCAAAAGCTGGACTGGGACGCAACGGGAGCGCAGATCGTGGTGGAGTCAACCGGTCACTTCACCGATGCCACCAAGGCCTGCAAGCACCTGGGCGGTTCCGTCAAAAAGGTCATTATCTCGGCCCCGGCTTCCAACGAAGACATCACCGTTGTTCTTGGCGTGAACCAGGACAAGTACGAGCCTGCAAAGCACAAGGTAATCTCGAATGCTTCCTGCACAACGAATGGTCTCGCGCCCGTTGTGAAGGTGATGCACGAGAGCTTCGGAGTGGTGTCGGGCATCATGACCACGGTGCATAGCTACACCAACGACCAGGTGCTGCTGGACTTTCCGCACAAGGACCTGCGACGGGCCCGCGCCGCCGCGCTTTCAATCATTCCGAGCTCGACCGGTGCCGCAAAGGCGCTCAAGCTCGTGATGCCGGAGATGGCCGGCCGGCTCGACGGCTTCTCGGTCCGTGTACCGACCCCGACTGTTTCCATGGTCGACCTCACCTTTATTGCTGAAAAAGAGGTTTCCGTGCAGGCGGTCAATGCGGCATTCAAGGCTGCCGCTGAAGGCCCTCTCAAGGGCATCCTCGGCTACACGACCGAGCCGCTGGTTTCGATCGACTTCCGCGGTGATTCGCGCTCCTCGATTGTGGATGCCGAGCTGACCAAGGTGGTCGGGCAGTCGGTCAAGGTGCTGAGCTGGTACGACAATGAGTGGGGCTACTCCTGCCGCGTGCGCGACCTGATCCAGTTCATCGCGTCCAAAGGCTTGTGACGTTGCAGCCTGGCCGCTCGCGGCCATGCTTCCTTACAAAGTTTTGAAAGCAGTCACGGAGTCAAAAGTCCAGCCATGCCCAAACTTTCCATTCGCGATCTTGACCTGAGGAACAAGCACGTGCTGATGCGTGTGGACTTCAACGTCCCCTTGACGGAGGACGGCTCCGAGATCACCGATGACACGCGCATTCGCGAAACGCTGCCCACGATACGCTATGCGCTCGAGGCCAAGGCCAAGCTCATCCTGGCGTCGCACCTGGGCCGGCCCAAGGGCAAGCCCACGCCCAAGTACAGCCTGCGCCCCGTGGTCGATCGCCTGCGGGTGCTGCTCGATCATGCCATGGGTCCAGGGGTGAATGTGGCGTTTGCACCGGATTGCGTGGGCGAAGTCGCCGAAGAGCTGGCGCGGCAACTGGAGTCCGGCCAGGTGCTGCTACTTGAAAATCTGCGCTTCCACCCGGAAGAAGAAGCGAACGATGCGGCATTCGCGAAGAAGCTCGCTTCGTTGTGCGACGTTTATGTGAATGATGCCTTCGGCACGGCTCATCGCGCGCATGCCTCCACCGAAGGGGTGACGCACCAGGTCAAGCAGGCCGCGGCCGGGCTGCTGATGCAGAAAGAGCTGAACTACCTTGGGCAGGCGCTCGGCTTGGCGGGCGAGCCGCCGGCGAAACCCTTTGTTGCGATCCTGGGCGGCGCCAAGGTTTCCGACAAGATCGGCGTGATCGAAAACCTGCTAGGCAAAGTGGACGCACTGCTGATCGGCGGCGGCATGGCGTATACATTTCTTCAAGCCAGGGGGCAAGCCACCGGCAAGTCGCTCGTGGAGCTGGACAAGGTTGGGCTGGCGGGCGAGTTACTGGAGCGGGCAGAGCAGCGGGGCGTTCGATTTCTGCTGCCGACCGACCACGTGCTGGCCGACCGTTTCGCACCGGATGCGGCAACGCAGGTCTTTTCTGGAAGCGGTGACTTTCCCCCGGAGTGGATGGCGCTTGATATTGGCCCGGCGACCGTGGAGGCATTCTCTCAGGAGATTGCCGGCGCTGCGACCGTGGTTTGGAACGGACCGATGGGCGTGTTTGAGTTGCCGCCCTTCGCGCATGGAACCACCGCGATCGCGAAGGCTGTAGCCGCCAACGAAGAGGCCACCACCGTGGTGGGCGGCGGCGACTCCGTGGCTGCCCTCCGTCAGGCCGGCGTGGCTGAGGGGATCGACCATATTTCAACCGGGGGCGGCGCATCACTCGAGTTCCTGGAAGGCAAAAAGCTCCCCGGCGTGGAAGCATTGACCGAGGCTTAAAACACCCGGCGCGCAGGCGTGGACGGGCGGAAGTTTGGGAGACGGAACATCGTTAGCACGCGCAAGCCGCTGATTGCAGCCAACTGGAAGATGTACAAGACTCCAGCCGAGGCCTGCGCCTATGCCGCCCAGTTTTTGCCGCTGGTCGTGGGACACACTCGCGACGAGATCGCGATCTGCCCCACGTTTCTTTGCCTGGAAGCCTTTGCAGCGAGCGTCAAGGGCTCCGCGGTGCTGGTGGGCGCGCAGGATATGCACTCGGAAAAAGAAGGCGCTTACACGGGCGAGGTATCCGCGCCCATGCTGCGCTCAATCGGCGTGTCGCATGTCATCCTGGGCCACTCCGAACGGCGCCACTACAACCACGAAACCGACTGGGACGTGAACTGCAAACTGCATGCCGCGCTCAGCTTCGGCATGACACCAATCCTTTGTATCGGCGAAGTGCAGGAAGAACGCGAAGAAGGCCGCACCAACGATGTTCTGCTGCGGCAACTCAAGATCGGACTGGAAGGCTTGAAGGCCGATGTGGCGCAACCAGTCGTGATCGCCTATGAGCCAATCTGGGCCATCGGTTCCGGGCAATCGGCTTCCCCTGAGATCGCAAACGAAACGCACGCGTTTATTCGCGATGCAGTGCGCCAGCGACTGGGCCCAGCCATTGCTGACGGCATGCGAATCCTTTACGGCGGCAGTGTGAAGCCGGAAAACGCGGCGCAGTTGATGCGCGAGCCGGAGATTGACGGCGCGCTGGTGGGCGGCGGCAGTCTCCATCCGGAGTCGTTTGCAAAGATCGTCAATTATGAGAGCGGGCCTGCTACTTAACCCATACCTCCGGCGCGCCCCCCTGCACCTGCCGTGCATGAAAGATGCCAAGCGTGTTGTTGCTCCACACAGGCGGACCGCTCGGCCCCATCACAATGACGCCACCTTCGCCGCCTTTCAGCGCGGGCAGTTTCGTGTGGATCATCTGGTCGGCGGCCTGCTGCGGGCTGCTGCCCTGCTCGACCAGCGTACACACCTGCCGCGCCAGCGTGAGGCGGATGAAGTACTCGCCGACCCCGGTCCCTGATACGGCGCACGAGCGATCGGACGCGTATGTACCGGCACCGATCAGGGGCGAGTCGCCCACGCGCCCCGGCAGCTTGCCTTGCATGCCGCCGGTTGAGGTGGCCGCGGCCAGGTGGCCGTTTTCATCGCGAGCGACGGCACCGACGGTTCCATAGTGGTGCGCGGCAGGTTGAGGAAGCACGGCCAGCCCCGGATGCGCGGGCCCGGGCGGAACCCCGGCGGGGCGCGCCGGGACGGGATGGCCGCTCGCGCGCATCACGGCTGCAAACTCCGCCCAGCGCATCTCCGTAAAGAAGAAGGACGGCGGCTCCTGCTCCAGGTGCTGCGAGCGGGAAAACGCGTCCGCGCCCGGGCCCACCATCAACACATACGGTGTGTGCTCCATAACGGCGCGAGCCAGCGCCACGGGATGCCGCGTAAAGTGCACGCCCGCCACCCCGCCAGCCGCAAGCGTTTTGCCATCCATCAACGACGCGTCCATTTCGTTGGTGCCGTCGGCGGCAAAGGCCGCACCGCGTCCCGCGTTGAAGAGCGGGTCGTCTTCCAACACTTCGACGGCGGCTTCCACCGCGTCGAGCGCCTTGCCATGCGCAGCCAGCACGGCTTGCCCGGCGGCAAGGGCCTTGGCGAGTGAAGCATGGTAGGCCGCGGCGGTCGCAGGGTCCATGTGCAGCCACTCGGCCTCGCCCGCACCACCGTGGATCGCGAGGGCCCACGGCTGGGCGCCGGCAGTGGTCGCGACTAGGAGCAAGGCAGGGAAGAGAAGGGTGCGCATGAGGGCTATCGTACTGCCTTGTTCGTGCGCGATCAGCGGCTGGGTACAGGGGGTTCGGGCTCAAGCAGGTGCCCCATCTTTTCGCGCTTCACATTCAGGTAGCGCTCAAAGGTGTCTTCGACCGGCACCACGGCCGGCACACGCTCGACCACCTGGATGCCCGCGCGCTCAAGCGCCGCGACCTTCTCAGGGTTGTTGGTCAGCAGGCGCACTGCCGGTACGTTGAGTTGATGGAGCATGGCCGCCTGCAGCTCGAACTCGCGGCAATCAGGCTCAAAGCCAAGTTCAAGATTCGCTTCCACCGTGTCGCGGCCTTGCTCCTGGAGCTCGTAGGCTTTCAGCTTTGCCATCAGGCCGATGCCGCGACCTTCCTGCTGGTCGTACAGGATGATGCCGGAGCCAAGCGCAGCGATGGAGCGCAGGGCGAGCTCAAGTTGGAGGCGGCAGTCGCACCGCAATGAGTGAAACACATCGCCGGTCAGGCATTGCGAGTGAATGCGGACCAGAGGCGGCGCGCCGTGGATATCGCCCATCACCAGCGCGATTGCTTCCTGGTACTCGGACACCGGCCTGGGCTGCTTGCGGTCGCAGGGCGTGTGCCCGGTCAGCTCGCCGGTAAAGCCGAGAATGCGAAAGTCTCCCCAGCGCGTGGGCAGGGCAGTGTCGGCAACCTTGCTGACTCGTGCAAGCGGCATACCCCTATTATAGAAGCGCGCCATCGGTCCCGGGACGGGCCGGGTGCGGGGCAAGCGTAGAGTAGGGTTGTGCCGGACCCGAAGCTCGTTGCCATGGACCCGAAGCTGATCCTGATCACGCTGCTGATCCGGCTTGGTGTCGCAGCCGCTGTATCCAGTGCGCTGGGCCGTTCGCGTGCGTTTCAACGGCTCCTGTTCGCTGAAGACCGATCGTTGACGCAGCAGCTGCGGCTGATTCTTTTTATCTGCGTGCCGCTCGCGCTTGGGGTTTGGATTCGCACGATCGTGCCCAATTTCTACGCCGCCGATATCGGCTTTGAAACCACGATCCTGGTAGGTGTGCTGCTCGGGCCTTTGTCGGCGGCCTTGGGAGCAATCCTGCTGTCGGCTCCGGCGGTGCTCCACCATGAGTACCTGACGCTGCCTTTTTATTTGCTGGTAGCACTGCTCACGGGCACGGTGGTGCGCCTCGTGGAAGCAGAAGAGGTTTGGTCGTTTTCGCCGTTTGTGGACCTGAGCCTTTATCGCTGGGCGCGGCGCAACCTGCGACAGCCGCGCTTCGACCGGCAGATCCTCTTGTTGTTGCTGATCCTGTCGCTTGAGATCGCAAGGGAGTGGCTGGCCCACGAGGCGCCACGTGGACTGTTTGCTCTCCATACGTCCTCACTGTGGCTGCGGCTCTGCTTGTGGATCTCTGCCGCCATGGTCGTCGGCATCCCGCTCAAGATCTGGAATGCGACGCGTATCGAGCTCAAGCTGGAAGAGCAGAAGCGCCTTTTGCTCGAGGCCCGTCTGGATGCGCTGCAACGCCAGATCAATCCGCACTTCCTGTTCAACACGCTTAACTCCATTGCGACACTGATTCGCGTGCGGCCCGAGCAGGCCCGCGAGCTGATCGTCAAACTCGCAAGCATCCTGCGCGCGCTGCTGCGCGATCACGAGTCCTACGTGCCGTTTCGCGACGAACTCTCCTTCACAGACGATTACCTGGGCATCGAGGTGGTGCGGTTCGGCACGGAAAAACTGCGCGTCGTCAAGGAGATCGATCCCCAAACGCTGGAGTTGCCGGTGCCCAGCATGCTGCTGCAGCCGCTGGTTGAAAACAGCATCAAGCACGGGCTTGAGCCCCGGCTTGCCGGCGGCACCATCACGCTTCGCTCCCGCGTGGAAGGCAGCACGCTGATCATTGAAGTGGAAGATGACGGCGTAGGCATCGCCCCTGAGCGTGCGCTGCCTACCGGGGTGCGGCGGCAAGGCGGCAACGGCATCGGCATGCGCAATGTGCGGGAGCGCCTGGAAATGCTGTACGGCAGTGCGGCGGGGTTCGAGATCACAAGCCGTCCCGGGCGCGGCACGCTGGTGACTGTCCACATGCCGGGCAGCCAGTTGCATCTGTCGTAGTCAGGCCC
>CAXTYP010000066.1:0-10788 GCA_964248435.1 uncultured Acidobacteriaceae bacterium
CGATCCCGAGCGGTGAGGTGGCGGCGGCGACCGGGGTGCGTTCCCTGCTGGAGTCGGCGCCGAACTCGACACTGCGCAAGTCGGCTGAAGCGGCGATCAAGGCGCGTATGGTGTTGTTCGCGCAGCAGTATGAGACGGTGCGGTCGTCGATGCATGCGGGCCCGGAGCGAACGCGCGCGATGAACGCGGTGGTGGCGAAGATGCGGACGCTGGCGCTGGCGGCGGACCTGTATCTTGACGAGTGGATGAACGCCGGCAACTCGCCGGGGCTGCGACTGGCGGCGATCTGCATCCTGCAGATGAAGCCGGAGCTGCGCGCGGTCCCGTGGCTGGTGGAGCGGATGCGCGTTGATCAGCCGTTCGTGTTTTTTCATGCTTCGGTGGCGCTGTTGAACACGGTTCGCCGTTACGGGGCGAGTGAGCGCGGAACGCTGGCAACGGCGCTGCGGACGGCGCTGTCCCAGGTACAAAGCTTCGGCGAGAAGGCCGATGCAAACACGGTGCGCTCGCTCACGCTGGCGTTGTCGGAGCTGGAAGCGTAAACGCTTCCCTGCTGCCCTACCGCGGCAAGGCCTTAGCGCGGCAACACTTCATTTTTCTCGGATGGTACTTTGCGGATGGAGTCCGCGCTGAGCCGCAGGTGAGCGGTCGCGACCTCGATGGGCACGCGGGCGATCCAGTTGTTGAGCGAAACGCTTTCAAAGCGCGAGGCTTTAAAGAGCTCGAGAAAAAGCAGATCGTCCGGGCCGGTGTTTTCAATGTAATGGCCGGAAAGCGCTGGCACAAAGCCGACATCGTTGGCGTGAAAATCCATGGTGCGGGCCTTGGATCCCGGTTTAAACACGGTCATGCGGGCGCTGCCCTGGATGTAGTACTGCCATTCTGACCCGGATGGATGCCAGTGCATTTCACGCAGGCCACCGGGCTTGATCCGCACGAGAGCGGCGGCGATTTTCTGGGACGCGGTGAAGTTGGAAGAGTCGGCGATGCGGACCTCACCGCCCGCGGTGTGGTGCGTGGGCGGCATACCGGACAAGTGATAGGTGTACTGCTTTTCGGATTCGAGATACGGCCCGAGGGCGCGCTTGTTCTCGTCGAGCGAACGCGGAAGCGGTGCCTCGAAGATATAGAGTTCCGACGACGGCAGTTGGTTGATTTCGGCGTCGCTCCAGCCCATGTTCTTTTGAAGGATCTCGGGCGGGGTATGGGCGAGCCAGTCGGAAAGAAGAAAGGTTTCGTCTTCGGAAAACTTGCCGTCGTCGAAGACGAGGAGGAACTCACAGCCGTCGTCACCGAGACCCTGGATGGAGTGGGGAAGGCCGGCCGGGAAGTACCACAGATCCCCTGCCTCGATGTCATCGACAAAGATCTTGCCGTCGGTCTGCAGGAGAGTGACGCGGGCCTTGCCGGTGATCATGTAGGACCACTCGTCGGAGGTATGCCAGTGCAGTTCGCGGTATGAGCCGGCGGTAAGGCGCATATTGACCCCGGCCAGATCGGCGGAGGTGGGCAGTTCGCGCTCGGTGACCTGGTGCGTCCAGCCGCCGCCCTGGAGTCGTTTTCTGGCTAAATCGAAGGAGTACCAGATGGGGCCGACGTCGCCGTGGTCGGTCGCGGGAGGCAGGTTGGAGCTGGGGTTTTCCCGTACCAAGGGCTGGTTTTCCGGACCGGGGTCGCTGTCGCTGTGATCCTTCCGTCCCCCATAAGCTTCGCTGCGGGTCTGCGCCATGGCTTCAGCGGCAACGACGCCCAGGCCGGCTGCGACACTGACAAACGCCCGCCGGGACAGACCGCTTCGTTCTTCGTCAGCCATGGTGGTTCACTTCTCCAGGTTTCAGGATTCGTTGTTAGGTTTTGTTTTTAGGATTCGCGAAATGGGCAGCGGTTGCATGGAAGCGGCGTTTGCCTGAGACTGGGCTCACACGGGTAGGCGTCAGGCGGCGGCTCGCGACCTCACCCCACGGAGTGGAACTATGCTAAACGAATCGCCCCTTACGAAAGAGGATTTGCTGGAAGCGCTGGGCAGCCACAACCAGACTTTTACGGAAGCAATGAATGTACTGCGCAAGGATGTGGTTGAAGCACTGGACGTACAGCGGCGGGAAGTTGCCGAAGCACTGGACGTGCAGCGGCGGGATCTTGCTGAAGCGCTAAACGTGCTGCGACAGGAACTGTTCACGTCGTTGACGGCTGAAATTTCGCGGCAAACGGAGCGAGTAGAAACGCGTCTGCTGACCGAGTTCCACAAGTATGCGCGACGGGCGGAGATCTTGCGGAAGCGGACCGACAGCAATCTCGAGTCTTTGGGCGAGCGGGTGGAATTGCTTGAGTCGCGGCTGGACGAGATCGATGACCTCCGTCGCAAAAATGCAAACTGATTCATCCTCGAACCCGGTGGCCACGGTACCTGCTGTGCGTCGATACTGCGTGACCGGGCGGGTGCAGGGCGTGGGTTTTCGTTGGTTTGTACACCGCGAAGCGGAAGCGTTGGGACTGCGGGGCCGGGTGCGCAATACGGAGCATGGCGCGGTGGAGCTGGTGGCGGCGGGGACGGCGGAGCAGCTGGCTGCACTGCGGTCGGCGCTGGAGCGCGGCTCGCGCGGGAGCCGCGTAGACCGTGTGGAGGAATGGGAGTTGCCCGCGAGCGAAGGGGCGGCCCTCCGGGCTTTTCAAATTGAAGGAGCGTGGTAAAAAGCATGGCTGAACGCAGCGACAACAGCAGTTATCTGAAGAGCCTGGTGCGCACGGTGCCGGATTTTCCAAAGCCCGGCATCCTGTTTTACGACGTGACGACGCTATTGAAAGACCGCAAGGGATTTGCGGCCTTGATCGATGGGCTCGCGTCACACTACGCCGCAGATGAGATTGACCTGGTGTTGGGGATCGAGGCGCGCGGGTTTATTTTTGGACCGGCGCTGGCGTACCGGTTGGACGCGGGCTTTGTGCCGGTGCGAAAGCCGAAGAAGCTGCCGGCGGAGGTGATCCAGGTGAGCTACGACCTGGAGTATGGGTCGGACACGCTGGAGATGCACAAGGATGCGATCGCGCCCGGGCAGAAGGTACTGCTGGTGGACGACCTGCTGGCGACCGGCGGCACCATGGAGGCGACCCTGCAGCTGGTGGAGCGGCTGGGCGGCGTTGTGGCCGGGATGGCATTCGCGGTGGAGCTTGACTTCCTGAAAGGCCGCGAGCGCTTTCCGGAGCACAACGTATTCAGCTTGCTGCACTACTCGGAGTAGGGGCCCGAACCGGTCAGGATGGCTGATGGCGCATCCTGACCGGCGGAATGCTATGCTGCGCGGGCCCCGCGTACAAAGTGCATGATGATCGCGATAACGGCAAGAATCAGCAGGATATGGATGCCGAAGCTTGCGACGTGAAACAGGATAAAACCGGCAACCCACGCCAGAATCAGTACCCCGGCCAGAACCAGAAACATATGTGTTCTCCTTTGACGGGCGAGTCGAGTCTCACCCACCGTGTGCCCCTTGTCGGATGTTGGGGTCCTGAAAAGGTTTGCTGCGACCGGGACAGAATTTCAGCCACGGGGCTCGTGGTCGCCACTGCCCCGCAAGGGAATTTGCGCGGCGAGTTCCAGCAACTTGCTATCCATGGACTGTTCTTCCCCGAGTGTTTGCGTGAGCAGTGAAACGACCTTGGAAAGCCCGAGCCGCTCGGCAAGGATGCGCGCGGTACCGTAGCTTGCAATTTCCCAGTGCTCCACGCGCCGAACGGCGGCAAGCACGGCGGCATCGATCACGGGCGGGTCGCCGGCATCGCCGAGGCGGTCTTCGGTTTCGGAAAGCAGGGCGCGCATGCTTTTGCCGTGGCCGCCGCGGGGGCTGTCTTCCAGGATTTCAAAGGCAGCTTCCAGGCGAGCCAGCTGTTCCTTGCTTTCGCTGCTGTGGCTGTCCAGGGCTTTCTTGAAGGATTCGGAGTTGGCACCCAGGACCCACCGCCCAAGGGCTTCGGAGATCAAGGATTCGGAAATGTAGATTTCCTGGAGTTCGTCGATCAGCAGTTGACGAAGCGAGGTGAGTTGCATGCGGGAGGCTCCTCTGAAGAGTTTCCACTTTAGATGCGCCGCTGCTTGGCGCCAAGGGACACGCGGACTGAGCAGCCGGGGTCGAGCCAGCCTTTGCGGTGAAACCATTGCTCGAGTGCGATCGCAAGCGCTGGAAGGGGAACGCGAAAGCCGGCCTCAAGCAGGCCATCGGCCAGTGGAAGGGTGTCGTCGAAAGCGGCACTATTGGTGAAGTTGCGCATGGCAAAGCTGTCGAGCCAGCGCAGGGGTACGAACGCCGGCTCGCGACCGGCGCAAAGCAGAGTGATCTCAAGAGTCTGGGCGAACATGGGCAGATCTTCTCAATGGCCTGCGTTGGCTGCGTGAAGCAGGCGCTTGCTGCAGGGCAGGCTCGGGGGTAGCGTAAACGGTATGGCGACGTTAAGCAAAGTGGCGATTTTGGGAGCAAACGGCGCGATTGGCAGGGGGCTAGGCCCGATGCTGGGCTCGCGCGGTGTGCCGTACCGGGTGGTGGGCCGCTCGCTGCTGGGCTTGCAGGTGCGCTTTAACCAGGAGCCGCTGTGCGAGCACCTGCAATGGGACCCGGAGGACGCGGCCAGCGTGGCGGCAACGTGCGCGGGGGCCGGCACGGTGGTGTACCTGGTGGGCGTGGCGTACTGGAAGTTCAAGGACCACCTGCCGCTGATCAAGCGGACGCTGGGGGCGGCTCGAGCGGCGGGGGTGCGGCGGTTCCTGCTTGTCAGTTCCAACTGGAGCTACGGGGTGCCGACGGGCAACGGCCCCGTCGATGAAGGGCATGAGCGGCAGCCCACGACGTTGAAGGGACGCATTCGCCGCGAGCAGGAGGACCTGGTGCTCGGGGCGCACGTGGCAGGCGAGTTTGCGACCGGGGTGCTGCGGATGGCGGACCTTTACGGGCCGCGGGTGGAGGCCAGTCATCTTTGGAGCGCGTTTCAGGCGGCCAAGCGAGGAAGCGAAGCACAGGTGCTGGGGCCGGTCGACCAGCCGCACGAGTTTGTGTATGTGCCGGATGCGGTGGCGACGATCGACCGGCTGATCGATACGGATGGGGCATGGGAGGGGACGGCGCCGGGCGAAAGCTGGAACCTGGGTGGGTTGGGCGTGACGACGATCCGGACGCTGGTGGAGCGGGTGTTTGCGCTGGAAGGGAAACCGCCGAAGTACAACGTGCCGGGTCCGTGGATGATGCGCGTTGTGCGGGCGTTGAACCCGTATATTCGCGAGTTGGGCGAGTTGCGGTACTTGCAAGAAGGGACGCTGCTGCTGGACGACCGCAAGCTGGACGGGCTGCTGGGAGGATTGCCGAAAACGCCGCAGGATGAGGCGATCCGGGCAACGCTGGCGTTGCGCTAACAGCGGACTCGCAGGGCGGGACCGCGAGTCTTGAGGCTTGAGCCTTGATGTCTTGATATCAGCCGGCCTGCAAAGCCGGCCTGCAAGGCCGGAGAGCAAGGCCGACCTGGCTTCGCGGCCGCGCTCCGCGGCCCATTGGCAGCTCAGCCGGCGCTTGCAAGCTGAGCTGAGCCGCCGCGGGCAGGATCCCCGGAAGTTCGGGTCGCCAGGCGATCCGCTTCCACGAGTCGATGGGAGCTTGCGCGGGTTAGCCGGCGCCGGGCGCGAGCTGGCCCCAATAGGTCATGGACTCGTTGTCGCCGGTGCGCGGCAAGGGCGGCAAAGCAGCGGTGTTGCCGGCTTCCCGCAACACGACAGGCAGTGCTTCGAGAACTTCGGCGACGCTCATCACGTACATTTCGCGGCCGTTGTCGGAGCCGTTTTCGATGGATTGCTTGAGGTAGTAACCGGCGATCTGGGAGGCGAGCTGGTCGGTGATCACAAAGCCGGTGCGCCGCTTGTGCTCGACCCAGGCATCGTTGGGCATGGCAATCCAGACGGGACGGCCATTGACATCGAAGCGCACGTCAAAGGCGTCGGCGTGACGGGTGGCGATGGCGAGGAGATTGGCCTTCCAGCGGCAGTGGAGGTCTTCGCCGGTCCAGTGGTCGGCTACGTGGAAGTCGTCATACATGGCACTAGCCTACGTGGGCGCGGCGCGAGGGGCAAGGGCGGTTTACCCTGCGCAAAGATAGCTGGGGAATGCTGGAAGAATGAAACATATTTTTTGGCGGAAGCGGCGTCCTACTAGCAACCATACCCTGCAGGACCGGGCTTGCCCCAGGAGCTATACGTGAAGACTCGTTCCCCCCAATCTCTCCTCCGATTCGAAGAAAAGCTGAAGGCACAGCAGCTATTGCTGGAACGCAACATGATTTCGGCGGTGAAAGAAGGCCGCCAAAGCAGCACGGATGACTTGCAGGACGCCGCGGATCACGCCGTCCAGTCATACCAGAAGGAGCTGCTGTTTTTGCAAGGAACCCAGGGACACAGCCAACTGGCCCTGGTGCGTTCGGCGCTGGACCGGCTGGAGGACGGCAGTTTTGGCGAATGTCTCCACTGCGGCACGGTGATCGGCGAAAAGCGCTTGGAAGCCGTACCGTGGACCCCTTACTGCATCGCCTGCCAGGAGAAAGTGGAAAACGGCGAGATTGCCAGCCCGGTACGCGCGGCCTGACGGCGTGGACTGGCCCGGCCTGCCTGGCCGCGACACGGGACCGGCCGAAGCTCGCTGCTAAACTGAAGTTGGCTGCCGGTTCCTTCCTGCTCGCGGCCTATTCTTTTCAAGAAGGCGTAAACTTCACCCCGTGAACATCCAGACCAACCCACCTGACAGCGGCGGCACGTTTGCGCGTGTTGTTTCCCGAAGCTCCTCCCCAGGTTTGTCCTGGTTCGAAAGGAACGGGTCGCTCGCTATGCGGCTAGCCTTGCTGGGTGTGCTGGCGATCCTGATTTTGGCTGCTGCGTTGATCTGGTGGAACCATCGATCGGTACAGGCTTCGGCAGCCTTGAACGCCGCGATGGAGGTGTATGACGCGCCCATCCAGCAGCCGGGAACGCCGCCGGTGCCGAACGTAAAGAGCTACCCCTCCGCTGCGGCGCGAGCCCGTGAAGCACGCCCGCTGTTTGAAGCAGCGGCGCAACACTTTGGCATGTTTCAGGCGGGGCGGAACGCACGCTATTTTGCCGGGCTGACGGCCGAAGATATGGGTGACAACGGCGCGGCTGAAGCGGCCCTGCAACAAACATCCAAGTTCCACGACGCGAGCCTGTCTGCCCTGGGAAAGATGGCTCTGGCAGGGCTGTACGCGACGACGGGCCGTGGTAGGCAGGCGGCGACGCTCTATGGGCAACTGATTGACCACCCGAGCACAACAGTATCGGCCAATGCCGCGCGCCTGGCGCTGGCGGCGTCGGAGCAGGCTACCAACCCACAGGCCGCTAACCAGTTGTATGCCAAGGTGAAGGACACGGACAAGACCACGGCGGCTGGGCAGATCGCCACGCAGAAGCTGACCGGCAAGTAGGGGTCCGTCCCATTTGCTGAGCCGGAGCCGTTGCTGAGCCGGACCCGTTCCCGCAGGCAGGCCGCTTTGTCGGCTGCCTGCGGCAGGTCGCCGGTGCGTCTGCTTTCTCTTGGCTGGCTTTCGGTGCTCGCCCCGGCGTCCTATCCGACCCAAAACTTCCTCGGATTCCTCCGAACGAGGCGCTGCCGATGCAGGCTTACATCGGTCGCGCAGCCGCCCGGAGATTCACAAAGGCGGCTTCCCCGTTTAGCGTGCCGCGTCGGCCCGGAACTTCTCCTTGATGAATTCAGTCAGGTATGCGACCACCGCCAGCACCGCCGCCGCGATGAACGGGCTCTTGTGACCCGTCACGTAGTAGCCGATCGGGGCATTGCTGGTCGCCAGGATGAGCAGGAAATCGATGACAAAGATGACAGAGTAAAGCAGGGCTGGGTGCACATCAAAGGCCATCACCCGTGCCGCTTTGATGATCAACGCATCGACGAAGCCGAGCGTAAAGGCAATGGTGAAGGTGGACTGGATGTATGCGCTGTGAAAGCCAGGGAGAACGCTGGCCAGCCCGAAGAAGGTGAAGGCAAAAATGGCCCAGTTCAGGCCGAATGAAAAAAGTGTCAGGATCATAGTTTGTGAGGCGGTTCGGTCGAATGATAGCTGACACAGCGCGGTTTTGCGACTTTTAAGCGGCAAGGTGTCCCGCATAAGACACCCGGCATGCGAGGCTTGCTGTATGGAAAGACGCAGTTGGCTACTTCTACTACTCTTGTTGGCACCGACTCTGGCCGGCTCGCAGGTGCTGCCCAGTGTTCCTGCCCTGCTTGCGGACGTACAAGCCAACCAGCGGACGCTGGACAAGATCCGCGAAAGCTACACCTTTCGGGAGATCCAGGTCATGCATGAGCTGGACAAGCACGGGGCGGTTCGAAAGGAAGAAAGTCGGGAATACAACGTGTTCTACGTGAATGGACACCCGATCCAGCGGCTGGTCCGTAAGGATGGCGGAGCCTTGTCGTCCGCGGAGGAGAAAAAGGAAGCCGAGCATATTCAGAACAAGGTGCAGGCCGCCGAGGCGACTCCGCCCGGCGACCTGTTGAACAGCCGGCACCAGGTGAGTATTAGCCGGCTGCTGCAAATTGAGCGCTGGAGCGGCGAGCGGCGGGTGACTCTTGATAACCGGCCGATGATTGCGCTGGACTTTACCGGCGACCGGAATGCGCAAACTCACGGGATGGCCGAGGATGCTTCAAAGCACCTGGCGGGAACGCTATGGATCGACGAGCACGACCGCCAGGTGAGACGGGTGGAAGCACGGATCGACAGCCCGCTCCGGCTGGAGCTCGGCCTGGTTTCTTTGTCGCAAGGATCAAGCTTTACATTTGATCAAAAGATCATTAACAACGAGGTTTGGCTGCCGACCGGGGCCACGATCCACATCGAGGCCCGGGCGGTTCTTTTTCTCGGCTACCACATCCAGGTGCAGATCACAGATGACCAGTACCGCAAGTTTCAGGCGTCGGCCGCGCCTGGTGAGCCGATGATCCCGAAGCCGTAGTGGGTGATTGTGGCTGGTGGCGGCGGCAGCCCGCGCGGCCAAGGGGAAAGGCCCGCCTGGGGAGCGAGGCCTTTGCCCTTGCGCAAATTATCGTTTACTGAGGCGCGGAGCCGTCATCGCCCCCGTGGTGCATCCCTCTCATTTGGGCCATACGCTCTTTGCGGTCAGCCACCATCTTTTCGTACTTGGTCTTTTGCTGGTCGTTCAGAACGGCCTGCAGCTTGGTGTTGGACTCATCATCCAGGGTTTTCATTTTGGCCATGCGAGCGTCGCGAGAAAGGCTTCCGTCCTGGTGCAGCTGCATCAGCTGATCGTGCCGGTCCTGCAGAATTGGCTTGATCTGCGTCTGTTGATCGCTGGTCAGGTCGAGCGCCTTGGTCAGGTGGCTTAGCTCCTGATCGGGAGACATGGGGCCGCGGTGCATACCGCCGTGGTCCGGGCCGGGCCCGTTCTCCTGGGGCTGCGTGGACGAAGCGTCCTGAGCGGGCAGAGCGGCGAGGGGTTGAGCCAGCACGGACCCACTGCTACAAAGACCCGCGCATAGGATGGCGACAAACGTTGCATGTTGTGCGATTGGGCGCATAAACAGACTCCTTACTTCTTTGGTAGAGACCCCGGATTCAACTAGAAGTTGTGAGGCGATGGTGATTCTTCAAGAGGCGGCATGCTGACTGGATTGCTGCGAAGCCCGCATTGCAGCCAATCGGGGCTGACCTGTCCGCTCGCGGGACGGACGGCATAGGCAAGCACCGCCCGGTATTCTGTTCGCTGGCCGAAGACGCAATGCTGGCAGCCGGGATGGTAGGCGAGGGCTGACGTTGTACCAAGCGGAACCGTCCAGGTCCATGCCTGGTGCGGCGCGACTTCCCTTTCCTGCAATGTTGGAGCAACCGCCGTAAAAACAAGCCCGTGGGTTTGAAGCGCATTCACAAGTGCGCCGCCGGCCCCACTGGAAGCGCGCCAAAGCCATGCATCGCCATCGCGGGCATACCAGTGAACACTGAGAGGAGCGGGTTCAGCGACGTGGATCGCTGTGGATCGATTGTTGCGCAGCTCTACGAGGAAAGCAGGTCCCATGCCCCGTTTCTCCTCCACGAGATAGGCGCCCCGTAGCGATACGTCTGCGCACTGGGTGGTAGCGCTCGCACGAGAGGCTTGCGCATGCGATGGCAGGGCAGACTTCTGGCTGCCCAGGGCTGCGCAGCAATGCAATAGCAGGAGCGCGACGAAAACCTGTTTCAGGACCACAGTTCCACTCTACCGCAGGCAGTTGAGGGGACGCAGAAAAGGCCATGCTTTCGCATGGCCCTTTAATATTATTACCGGCGATCTCCTAATCTCCCACACACCTGCGCGTGCAGTACCATCGGCCCAGCGAGGCTTAACTTCCGTGTTCGGGATGGGAACGGGTGGGACCCTCGCAGTATGGTCACCGGTAAACTTGGAGGGCTTTTTCTTCAGCTTTCACGCTGAAGAGTCGAGTGTCATCTTCACCCGACAGCCTAGATGTTTCACAACGAAATCGATTGGGTATTTTCCTGAACGTAGTTCTACAACAAGGCTTGTGTTGAATGTCCATCGGTGCGAACTGCACAGAGTTAATTCTATGGACAAGCCGAACGGGCGATTAGTACTGGTAAGCTGCACGCATTACTGCGCTTCCACCTCCAGCCTATCAACCAGGTGGTCTTCCTGGGCCCTTCAGGGAGATCTCATCTTGGAGCGTGCTTCCCGCTTATATGCATTCAGCGGTTATCACAACCGAACTTCGCTAC
>CAXTYP010000067.1:0-10671 GCA_964248435.1 uncultured Acidobacteriaceae bacterium
CACAATCATGCCTCTTGTCGCAGCCGGCCATCGCAGCCGCCGTTGCCAGCAGGGCCAGGCACGCGGGCAGATCGCGGGTGCGTCGCCGCTGCGGACGGCTTGGGCCCTTTTCGCCGGCTCGGAACTCTTTCTCACCCATAGCTGCGGCAAGCCTACCAAACCGGGGTTTGGCTCGCGAGCAAAAAGGGGCGAGCACGATCCGCTATGCTTGCGGTGTCCCCCCGATGAAAGCTCCCGCGCTCACCCCGCTCCTGTTCGACGACCAGCACAACTGCTTTGGCTGCGGCGCGCACAACCGCATCGGCATGCGCCTCCGTTTCTTTGTCGACGAAGCCGGGGGCACGGTCGCCACCCTGCGCCTGCCCAAACGCTTTCAAGGCCCGCACGGCTTTGTGCACGGCGGCGTCATCGCGGCCATCCTCGACGAAGCCATGAGCAAAGCCATCCACGCCAGCGCGCAAGGAGCCAAGGTGATGGCACTGACCCGCCACATGGAAACCGAGTACCTGCGCCCCACCCCCCTCGGCGTGACACTGACCCTGCGCGGGCAGCAGGATCGCGTCGAAGGCCGCAAGCACTTCTGCTCGGGCACGCTCGAGGACGCAGAAGCGAAACTCCTGGCTCGCGGCAAGGCTCTTTTCATCGCGATCGAGCGCAGTCCGGAGCATAAGCACTAGGAAGCTCCATGCCCTCACAAAGCTTTCCCCCTTCTGCCTTGATCCGGGAATCCGCAGAAAAGCTGCGGTAGTTTCAGCTACGCAGGCAAGCGGTTTGTGCTGCTGTCCATCGGCTCAAACCTGCATGCCCCCGCGTGCCTTAAACTAAAAGGGACTCGCAAGTGAAAGAAGGACTCCATGGCAGAGGCAAACGGCAGCACCAACGGCAATGGTTTCAAGGCGAACAACGACGGCACGGGACTAAGGCTCAAGGTCGGCTTGGCCGAGATGCTGAAAGGTGGCGTCATTATGGACGTCACGGACGCGTTTCAGGCTGAAATCGCCGAAAAGGCCGGTGCGGTCGCCGTGATGGCGCTCGAGCGCGTGCCCGCGCAGATCCGCGCCGAAGGCGGCGTAGCCCGCATGGCGTCGATTAAAGTCATTCGCAAAATCATGTCCGCGTCCTCCATTCCCGTCATGGCCAAGGCGCGCATCGGCCACTTTGTCGAGGCCCAGGTGCTCCAGGAGGTCGGCGTCGACTTCATTGACGAGTCCGAAGTGCTGACCCCCGCCGATGAGGTTCACCACATCGACAAGCACCGCTTCACCACGCCCTTTGTGTGCGGCGCGCGCGACCTGGGCGAAGCCCTGCGCCGTATCGCCGAAGGTGCCGCCATGATCCGCACCAAGGGCGAAGCCGGCACCGGCGACGTTGTCCACGCGGTCAAGCACATGCGCCAGATCATGAAAGACATTCGCGCCCTGCACGGACTGGCCGAGGACGAGCTTTACGTTGCCGCGCGCGACCACCGCGCCCCCTACGAGCTGGTCCGCATGGTGGCACAGTCCGGCAAGCTGCCCGTGCCCAACTTTTCGGCCGGTGGCATTGCCACCCCGGCTGATGCCGCGCTAGTGCGACAATTGGGCGCGGAAGCCGTTTTTGTCGGCTCGGGCATCTTTATGAGCGATTCTTACAACTTTGCGCCGCGCGAAGAGGCTGAGCAGCGCGCCCGCGCCATTGTTCGCGCCACCACCCACTATGACGACGCTTCGGTCGTGGCTGAGTGCAGCGCCGAGTGCACCGGCGCCATGAAGGGCCTCGCCGTCGCCGCGCTTGAAACTTCAGCCCTGCTCCAGATGCGCGGCGTGTAAACCCCGACTGGGGGCTGAAACCTCCAACGGCCCGCGTTTGCCCACAGCACGCGCGGGCCTCCGCACTGGCTCGGCAGCGAAGGAGCTCCCCATCGGCGCACCCACCCACACCTCGCCCCAGGCGTCTGAAGCCGTGCAGGCTCCCCGCGCGCTGCGCGTGGGTGTGCTGGCCGTGCAGGGCGACTATGCCGCCCACGCAGCCGCGTTGCGCCGGGCTGCGGCTGCAAGCGGCGAACCCCTCACCCTCGTCCTGGTCCGCAAGCCTTCTGAACTCGACGGCATCGACGGCCTCGTCATTCCGGGTGGTGAGTCCACGACCTTTCTCAAGTTCCTGGAACGCGACGGCTTTCTGTCAGCCCTGCAAGCCTTTGCCGGCACCCGGCCCACCTTTGGCACCTGCGCCGGTTCCATCCTGCTGGCCAGCGAAGTGCTCCATCCCGCGCAACCAAGCCTGGCCGTGCTCGATGCAACGGTAGAGCGCAACGCCTACGGCCGCCAGAACGACTCGGCCATCCTCCATGCCGACACCGAACTGGGTGGGCCGCCGCTCGAAATGGTCTTTATCCGGGCCCCGCGCTTCGCACGGGTCGGTCCCACGGTGCGGGTGCTGGCTGCCCGTGAAGGCTCGCCGGCGCTGGTCGAACAGCAACACCTGCTGGCCGCCACCTTTCACCCCGAGCTCTCACAGGACACCCGCGTGCACCGGTATTTCCTCGACAAGGTGCGCGCGTATCTGCTGCAGGAGAGTCCCCCCACCCGTTGACTCAGCAGGGGAATAGCCGGGCAAGATGATGTCGCAAAAATTGCAAGCCTTGGAGGCGCTCAGCGTCGCTCGATGCGAGTAATCTGTTGACACACAGGAAGCCTCCTCCATGCCCACCCTTTCCACTCCTCGACATGCGCCGCCCGAGCAGGATCGGCGCGAACCCGGCTTTGGTGGACGGCCGCCCCTGCGCAATCGCCCGACCGGCGGAGGAGGAGATGGCGACAATGGGGATGACGGCCTGCGCCGGCGCAGGCCGCGCGAGCTGCTCAGCCGTTACCGGCTCGGCCTTTCCTTTCTGCTGGCCGGCGACCTGATCTTCTTCCTGTCCCTCGTCAGCGCCTTCTTTGTCCACACCAGCGGTGGCCGTTTCGACGCTGCGGATCGCTACATCCCCGATTGGCACCCCTTCACCATCCCCACCGCGCTGTGGCTTTCAACCGGTTTTCTGATTCTTTCCTCGGCCACGGTCGAGTACGGCCGGCGCCAGCTCTTTCGCGAAATGGACGTGATCGAAGAGTGGCTTGGCCTGGGACGCCCCATGGCACGCCGCACCTGGCCTTGGCTTGCTGCCACCGCCGCGCTCGGCTGCGCGTATCTCGGGGCTATGTCGATTAGCTGGAACGAGATCGCGAGCGAAGGCATCCGCTTCGGATCAAGCGCGGAAAGCGCGCTGTTCTTCACCCTGACCGGCAGCCATGCCATCCATATCGCAGCCGGTCTTCTGCTGCTCGGGGCCGGCTGCATCGGGCTCTTCCGCTTTCAGCGCGTGGAGCAGCGGCAGGTCCTGGTCGATTGCATCGCCTGGTTCTGGCATGCCATGAGTGCGGTCTGGGTTCTGCTTTTTGCGCTGCTGGTGTTTACGCGCTGACCTTACACTGGGCCGAACCCCTACCGCGGCGGCCAGTGCCATGGCGGCGTACTCAGGATGCCGCTGCCGGGCAATCTGGTTTCTCCAAATACTTTTTCCAGGTGCAATCGCCGGCACCAGTTTTCACCCTCCAGATAGGGAATCAAGATCGGCGAGTGCGAAACAACAATCAGTTGACTTCTATCCGATGCAGTGAGGATAAGCCGGGCTAGCGCCCGGAAGCAGGTCCGGGTGCAGGCTGGTTTCCGGTTCATTGAGCACCATCAGTTCCGGCGCTCTCGGCGTCAGCATGCCTGCTGTCCACAGCAGGAATCGTAACGTTCCGTCCGACAGTTCGCTCGCAGCAAGCGGACGAAGCAGACCATGCTGCTGAAGCCTCAACTCAAACCGTCCTGCCTGCACCTCAATAGAAAGCCGACTTCCCGGAAACGCATCTTCGATCGTTCGTTCCAGTGCCTCATCGTCGCCGATCTCGAAAATCGTCTGGAGAGCTGCCGGCAAGTCTGCGCCATCGCTGCCGAGAACCGGCGTGAACGTTCCAATCTGAGGTGTCCGGATCGCTGATGCCATATCGGTACGGAAGCCGTCATAGAACCTCCAGCCTCGAATTGCTTCGCGCACGGCCAGCATTTCCGGAGCACGCTGCGGATCGGCGACACTGGCCAGCATGCTGTCTGCCGCGTGGAGGTTTTTGGTCAACATGACGGACTCGTCATCTCTCCCCTGCGGCAGCGAAACGAAACCGCCTCGCCGATCCACCAGCGCCGAGGCTTTCCGGTATACGCAACCGTGCCAGATACATTCCCGCTTGATCTCCGGATCGAGCTCGAAAGCCGACGGAGGAGGTGGTGGCGGCCGATACCCAAGGTCAAGGCTGTAACCATATGTTTGCCCACCAAAGCCAAGCTGGAGCCGAACCGGCTTCAGTGAAAAGCTGGGTTCGATTTTTTGCTCGCCCGCGCGCATGGCCCGGCTGATCGTCTCGGGACCTGCCCACAATGTCGAGGGCAACCCACCCTCTCTCGCCAGCGACGCGACGACGGTATTGCCTGCAGCGTCAGCAAGCAGGCGAAGCGCTCGGTACAAGCTCGATTTACCGCTCCCGTTCGCACCGGTGACAAGGCTGAGTTGTGCCAGTGGCAGCACCACCTCACGAAGCGACCGGTACCCGGAGATGGCGAGCGTCTGGATCACGCTACGGCCAGAGAAGCCGATCCCCCACCTACAAAGTGCACGATCTCTAGTCGGTCGCCATCGGCGACCGGCGTTGCCGCCCACTCCGCTCTCGACACGATCGCGCCATTGCACTCAAGCGCGACCCGGTCGGCCTGCATCCCAAGCGCGGCGACCAGGTCAGCCACCGTGCTTCCCTGCCCCAACTGCTCCAGCTCGCGTGTCTGCCCATTGATCAGCAACTGCATACGGACCAGCCTAGCAAACCTGTCATCCCAGCCGAGCACACGCGTTAGTTGCGAAGCATCACCACCGACCCGTCGAAGTCGAACTGGAAGTCCATCTCCGATACCCCCGCTGTTTCCATGGTCGAGCGCAGCCGTTTGCGGTCTGCCCCTTGCAGCAGCAGGAAACCGCAGCCGCCGGCTCCTACCAGCTTGCCGCCCGTGGCTCCCCCTTGACCGCGCGCCAGCTCATACAACTCGTCCACCCGGCTCGTACTCATCCCCTCACTGCGGCTCCGCTTACGCAGCCAGTGCTCATGCATCAGCCCTCCGTATGCCTCGATGCGGCCTGAGACCAGCACCTGCTCTGCTTCGTAGCCAAGCTGCTTTGCGAAGTGCAGGTCTTCAAGCATTTTCCTGTCGCGCAGCTCGGACTTTTCTTTCTGGTCGCCCAACAGCGCGGAAGCCGCACGGGTCGAGCCCACGAAAAACAGCATCAAGCTTTCCCCCAGCTCGCGCACCTTGTCCTGCGAAATGGGAAGCGGTGTAATGCCGACCGTACCGTCGCGCCGGTAGTCCTGCCCCTGGAACCCTCCAAATGCGGCGATGTACTGGTCCTGCTTGCCGACCGGCTGTGCCAGCCGGTTCATCTCGATGTCGACCGCTTCCTCGGCCAGCGTCGCGCTGGTTACATGCTCGCGTTTGTACGCGTAAATCGCATGCAGCAGCCCCACGGTAAATGCGCCCGACGATCCGAGGCCCGTTCCCGCCGGCACGTCCGCCACGCTGGTCAGCTCGATCCGGTCGCCGACATCATGCATGGTCAGCGCCTCGCGAAAGATCGGGTGCCGGATCAGGTCGCGGGTCGGGGCGTGTTCCACATCCGAGTACTTCAAGATATACCCGGGGAAAAACGACCGGTTGGCCATGATGTAGACGTACTTGTTGATAGCGGCTGACAGCACGTACCCGCCGAACTCGCGGTAATACGACGGCAGATCGGTGCCCCCGCCGCCAAGCGAGATCCTCAAGGGTGTCCGGACAATGATCATGCCTGCTGCCCCCCGCTCGCACCCACTAACTGCCGCAGCAGCGCATCCGTTTCCGCATGCCCCACGGGCGAGCCGATCTCGTAAAAGCGTTGATTGACGGGGAAACCGGCCAGCTGGTCGCGCCCAAGCAGTGCTTCCATCACCTCCGCCAGGTCAAAGCGCGCGCCCTCCGGCCAGGAAGCAAACGCCTCGGCTCGGAAACAGCTTAGGCCATAGTCGATATGGCGCATGGCTGAGGTTTTTGTCGATTTGCTGTAAGCACGAATCCGTCCGCCGGCAAACTCAACGTTGCTGGTGTCCCACTGATCCGCGTTTGGGTAAACGGTCATCAATGCTTCGCACCCTGACTCGGAAAACGCCTTCCAGATCGGCGCGAACGGCGTCGGCAGGTAGCTGTCCCCGTACATGACCATGAACCCGTCTCCCAGCATCGGCATGGCTTGCCGCAGCGCTCCCCCCGTGCCCAGCGGGGCCGGCCCGTCCGGCGAGTAGCGCACCCGCAAGCCCCACTGCGAGCCATCGCCCGCATAGGCCCTCAGCTGCTCCTCCATGTGCCCACAGCAGATCACCACCTCGCGCACCCCTTCGGCGGCCAGCATTCGTAGCTGGTGTGACAAGAAGGGTTGCCCTCCGACCAGCAGCATGGACTTCGCTGTTCGCAACGTCGCCGGACGCATCCGTTTCGCGAGTCCCCCGGCCAGCAGCGCCAGCGTCGGCATGTTCTTTTTAGGCATGGATCACCCTTTCTTCGACACGCATTGCATCGAGCGCCGCGCGAATCGCCTCGCCGCTGGTCCAGCGCGAGCTCCAGCCCAGCGCGCGGATCCGTTCACTATTCAGACGGATCACCGGCACATCACCCTTCCAGCCACGCGAGCCCCCGGTAAATGCGTACGCGGGTGGACGCTCGAGCCCTAGACACGCTACTGCCTCCCCGGCGATCTCCTCCACCGTGATCGCATCGAGTGTGGATACGTTGAACGCCTGAAAGGGCATTTCACTCGCATCCAGTGCGAGCAGCACCCCTGCCACGACGTCCAGCACGTGCACGTAGGACTTGCTCTGCTGCCCATCGCCCAGGATGCGTAGCGTTGTCGGATCCTCGGTCAACCTCCGGAGAAAATCGAAACCGACACCGTGAGTCTGGCGAGGCCCAACAACGTTGGCAAAGCGAAAGGCGCAGGCGCGCAGCCCAAACATGGCACAGTAGCTCGCGATCAGGGCTTCCCCGGCCAGCTTGCTTGCGCCATAGGTGGACACCGGTTGAAACGGGCCTTCGTCTTCGCGGATCGGGTCCGGCCCCGGCTCACCGTAAACGCCGCTGCCGGAGGCATACAGCAGATGCGGAACGCCGGCTCGGCGCATGGCTTCGACAACATTGTTCGTCAGCAGCGTGCCTTGATAAAAGTCGATCTCTGGCTCGGTCGCCGCGCGTGCAATGTCGGGATTCGACGCCAGGTGGATCACCACATCGTGCCCCGCCACGGCTGCTGTCAGGCGCGGCAGGTCAGCCGTGTCCGCGTGTATGACGGTCAAGCGCTTATCTGAAAGGTGCTGCTCATAATGCCATGAACGGCCCGACGAGAAGTTGTCATAGATTGTGACCCGGTGCGCCAGGCCAGGCTGTGCAAGCAGGTGGTCCACGAAGTGGCTGCCGACAAACCCGGCGCCACCCACTACCAAAAATGCGCGCGGACGACCTGGGGTTGTGTCCGGCGGCGGAAACGAAAGAACGTTCAAATCGAGAACTCCCCACAGGCCGAATGCGCACACGGCTCCTGCGAAACACATCCACTGGAACCAGACTGCAGGCGAGCCCTGCCACGGTCCGCCCTGGCTCCTACACAGCAAAAGGTGTTTTGTTGAATGGAGCATACCCCTGCCCGCCCTCTTCCATAGTGAATAATTTTCCCATCACGGGACTTTCGTAACAGCCCTGGGAACGATTTTGCTCTTGCTTTGTGCTTGCCTCGCCCTAAAGTCAGCACAGCTTGGCAGATACCAATCAACCCTTTCCCGAGGCCCGACCATGAACCTGAGCACTGACTTGAACGTGAAACTCTTTTGCGACGCGGCAGACATTGAAAGCCTTTTAAAGATGTACAGCAAGCCCCATATCAAGGGTTTCACGACCAATCCTTCGCTAATGCGCAAAGCCGGCGTGAAGGATTTTCAGGCCTTTGCACGAGCTGTTCTCAGCGCGATACCAGACCTGCCGGTATCGTTTGAAGTTTTCGCCGATGATGAAGCCGGCATGGAGAGCCAGGCCCGCCAGATCGCGTCCTGGGGCGCCAACGTGTATGTAAAAATTCCCGTGACCAACACCCAGGGCTTCTCGACCATGCCGCTCGTCCGTCGTCTTTCACGCGACGGCATTGCCCTGAACGTGACGGCGCTGATGACGCTCGAGCAGGTTGGCCGGGTGACTGCGGCTCTCGATCGAAACACCCCGGCGATCGTCTCGGTCTTTGCCGGCCGTATCGCGGACACAGGCGTCGATCCAGTCCCGTTGATGCGACGCGCGGTCGAAATCCTGGCAGAGCGCCCGGCGGCCGAGCTACTGTGGGCCAGCTCCCGTGAGCTGCTGAACATCTTCCATGCCGAAGAGTCCGGCACACACATCATCACGGCCACGCCCGATATCCTGAGCAAGCTTTCCCTGTTGGGCAAGGACCTAACGACGTTTTCTTTGGAAACTGTGCGCATGCTCTACACCGATGCGGTCGGAGCCGGGTACTCAATTGCCGACCGGGTGCCTGCGCCGTTGCAACAGCCCGGCTATGCGACCCACCTGAGCCAGCCCAGCCGGATTGTGGCTGCTTCCTGAAACAGGTCAGACGCGCGGGCCTGCCGAAACAAAGGGAGCCCGCGCCTGGCTTGCAGGGAAGCTGGGACCTTTCCGCCGTGGGTGGTCAGTCTTGATGAGCGTTAAGCCCGCAAAGCTCGGGAGAGTTCAACCGGGCCAGGTCTGGGCCAGGTCTGGGTCATTGTCGGCCTGTGGCTGCGCTCTCGTCTATGCACACCAGTCCGGTCCCAGCTGCGCTTAGAAGATCTTGCCGACAATCTCCTGGAGGTTCGCCCCTTGCACGTCAACAAGGTGGGGTGAAGGCGTTTCGGGCTCCTGGCCGGTGACGACCCATGCGGTGCGCGTGCCGGCCGCCCGGCCGCACTCGATATCCGTTGCACGGTCACCCACCATCCAGCACTCGGCGAGCCGCAGGTCGTAATCGCGGGCTGCTCCATGCAGGAAGTACGGACTGGGCTTGCGGCAAAGGCACGGCCCGGTCACAGCGGGGTGATGGGTGCAGTAGAACGCACCGGCCAGGTTCAGTTCGTGAGCTGCGAGCCAGCCGGTCAGCAATGCGTGCATGGCCTCAAGCGCGCCCGGCGGTGCTTTGCCTTTGGCGACGTTCGGCTGGTTGGAAACGATAAACAGGAGAAAGCCTGCGTCGCGAAGCGTCGCAAGCGCAGGCAAAACGCCGTCGGCGAGCCGAAACTCATGGGGGAGGCGCGGAGACTCCCATGCGCGGGTGTCTCCGTACCAGACATTCGGGTTCAGAACGCCGTCACGGTCAAGAAAAACGGCCCGTTTCACTGCAGCGGAAGACCGGCCGGGTGCACCGTTTGTGCCAGAACCGCGGGGGCGGCGCTTTCCCATTTCATCTCGCGGGCGCGCAACATGGGGTGCGAGACCAGCAGGTGCCAGACCACGGCCTGGAACGACTCCGCATGCGCGGTTACGGTATCGTTTGACAACGTCGGAATCAGAATGGCTTCGTCGGCGACCTGCGCCGTATAACCCCCGTCCCTGCCGACAATGCCAAGAATGCGCGCCCCGACCTCCTGGGCCAGCTTGAGGCTGTTGACCAGGTTCATGCTGATGTTTTTTTCCACGGACCCACCACCGACCGAGAACACAAACAAGGCGTCGCGAGCCGAAAGCCGGCTACCCTTCAACCAGTTTGCGTAGCAACTATCCCAGCCGTCGTCATTGATGCGCGCTGTCAGCTCGGAAACGTTGTCGGAGGGGGCATAGCACTCGATGCCGGCGATCTTGCGGAAATCATTCACCGCATGACCAGCATGACCGGCGCCGCCACCGACGCCCAGAAAGAAAAGCCGGCCGTCACGGCCGCGCACCTCGTCAAGAATCGCAAGCATACGTTCGACCTGCGCCGGGCGGATGGCCTCGGCAATCCTTGCTACCTCGTGGAGGTACCGGGCTGTGTAGTCGCTCATTTTGGGAAACTCCTTCCGTCGCCCGAGCGGGTAAGCCGCCGGGCCTGCTCCCGGTATCGGCACAAGGAAGTCCGTTCAACACGTTACCGTGGTCAGTTTTCCCATTTTGGAACTGGCTTTTCAGGAGAGTTCAGGCAGATAGCGTTTGCTCGCTTTTCGCCGGCAGCTGAACCAGGGCAGCAACCACGTGCCGACGCGCATAAAGGAGTAAAAGGAGGCCGGCCAGCATGCTTCCCAGGCTCGCGACCTGGGCATTGCTCAATCCGAAGTAAACACGGGGGTTGATGCGAATGAACTCGACCAGGAAGCGCGCAAAGCCGCTCAGCAGGAGATATTCACCCGTCAGCTGCCCCGCATGCAGCAGGCGGCCGCGAGCCGGCGTACTGCGCCGCCACAGGAAAAAGGCGATGCCAGTGCCGACAATGCGCTCATATAAGGGTGTGGGGTGCGCCGGGTAGTCGACCGGGTCGAGTCCGTGAGGAAAGCTCATGGCCCAGGGCAGGTTGCTGGCGATGCCGTAGTCGCCATCGCCCGAAGTGAA
>CAXTYP010000068.1:0-10499 GCA_964248435.1 uncultured Acidobacteriaceae bacterium
CGGCGTATGCGGAGATCGAGGCGACCTATCTTGTGCCCGCCGGATCACGCATCGCCAGCATCGAGGATGTCGACCGGCCCGGAACGCGCGTTGTCTTCACCGGCGGGGCCGCCTTCGGGCTGTGGCTCGACCGCAACAACACGCACGTCGTCGCGGGGCTCGCCCCGACGCTGGGCGAGGGGTTGGAGCGCGCGGCGGAAGCGGTCGATTCTGGGTCGTCTCTCAGCGTGCTCGAACGGCTGCGCGCGTTTCCGGCGCGCCCGAAGTAAACTTCTCCGGATACTTTGGAGGCCGATGTGGTGTCTACCATCCTGCAGATACGGGAGGCGATATGAACGCAAAGGCGGCAAAGGTATGGTTGGCAGGGCTGTTTCTGTGCGTGGGGGTGGCGAGTGCCGGGGCGCAGCAGGTGCAGGTGAGCGCGGCGAATCGCACGGTTGCGGTCACCGCGACCGAGGAAGCCGAGCGGCGCGCGGACACGGCTGTCGTGCACATCGGCTACCAGTTGTACGGGGCCACCTCCGAACAGGTGACGCAGCACGCAGCAGCTGTTTCAAAGGCAATCACAGACGCCCTGGCTAAGCTGGGCGTGCCGCCCGACAGAATCGAAAGCGACGGGCAGGGCACCGGGCCGGTGCGGGAGTATGAGCCGCGATTGACCCCGGAAGAGGCGGCAATGCGCAAGTTTCAGTCACAGCAAAGCTGGACGGTACGCACCGGGGCGGACGGGGCTTCAAAGGTGCTGGCGGTAGCCGTGGGTGCGGGCGCAAACCAAAGCGGCGCCATTGACTGGTCGATGGCGGATGAAGCTCCACTTAGCGCCGAGGCCGCGGGCAAGGCGCTTAAACGCGCGCAAGCGATCGCTGATCAGATGGCGTCAGGATTGGGAGCGAGACTGGGTCCGCTGGTGTATGCCAGCAATCAATATGAGCCGACGCTGAAAGGGGCGATCCTCGAATCCAGAACATCAGTCTCAATTGGCGGCCCGGTAGCGATGGAAAGCGTCAAGTTGAGCCTCAGCGCCCCCATGGTCCGCCGCACCGCCACCGTCTCCGCCGTCTTCTCCATCCAGTAGCCCCTGCGACCTCCCCGCCATGCCCGCATCAGACGAGCGAGGAGACCCAGATGCCCCGTTACGGCTATCGCGAGCTGGAACCGCCGCGCGAAGCAAAAGAAGTTTATGAGCGCTGGCTCGAGTTTCTGGATCGCGAGATCGGCAAGCACTCCCGGCCTGCCCTGCGGCAGGAGCTGGTGCTCGACAACCTCCACCAGCTCCAGCTCGGCTCCCCCAAGGGCGGCCGGCTCAACTTCAATCTCAACTCCGAGCTCGCGTTCAACGTGCTCCAGCTATCGCTCGACCCGAAAAACATCACGCTTGAGCCCGAGTACTACGGCGACATCGATGAGGAGAAGTACGCGTCCGTCAAGCCGCTGATCTACTTCTGGCAGATGTTCGACCGTTCGCCGGTCGCGCTCAACCACTGGCTCGGCTTCCGCTTTCGTGCCATGCTGGGCCGCCATATCTTTAAGCACATCGGCAAAAATGTAAAGATCTTCCATGGCGTCGAGTTCTCGTTCGGCTACAACCTGACCATCGAGGACGACTGCGTGATCCACCGCTACGTGATCCTCGACGACCGAGGCGAGATCGTCATCAAGAAAGGCACGTCTATCTCGGATTTCGCGGCGATCTACTCGCACGCACACGACCCGGTCGACGGCTCGATCGTCGAAAACCGCAAAACGGAGATTGGCCCCGGCGCGCGACTCACTTATCACACGGCCATCATGGCCGGCGTGAGCGTCGGCGAGGATGCAACCGTCGGCGCCATGGGTGTCGTCACCCGGCCAGTCGAAGACCACTCCATCGTCGGCGGCATCCCGGCCAAGGAGATCAAGAAGAAGGACCAGGCCAAGCGGTTTGAAGGTGCTGAAAACGAAGGCGAGCCGTCAAACCGCCAAGGGTGACGTAGGGCCCGTCCGACCGTCGAATGGGTGAGCGGCACGGGCCGCCGTGCTAGCATCAGCCTGCCTCGCCTATGAACCAGCAAGAAATCGTCCTCAAGATCTTCGAATTCGTCCTGCTCCTGTTTTCGCTGTCGCTCCACGAGGCGGCACACGCCTGGACCGCTTCACGCCTGGGCGACCAGACGGCGCGCATGTTGGGGCGCATCACGCTCAACCCGGCCAAGCACATCGACCCCATTGGGACCGTGCTGCTGCCCCTCGCCATGCTATTCCTGGGGCCGTATGGCGGCCGTTTCCTGATCGGCTGGGCACGACCCACGCCGGTCAACACGCGCAATTTCAAAAACTATGTCCGGGGCGACGTGCTGACCACGCTTGCCGGCCCGGCCAGCAATTTGCTGATCTCCGTCGTGTGCACGGTGGCGCTGGTGGCGCTCGCCAAGGGCTCGCCCGCGGCTGAAGGGCTGGTGCGCGGACTGGCTTACGGCGGCTTCGACCCGTCGCTGATGGACGCGGCCCCCGCGATGTTTCCGGCCGTGATCCTGCTCTACATGGGCCTGACGCTGAACCTGTTTCTGGCTTTTTTCAACCTGCTCCCCCTGCCGCCGCTCGACGGCTCGCACCTGATCCGGCACCTGCTGCCCACCCGCGCCCTCCAGGTCTACGACCAGCTCGGCATCCTCAGCCTGCTGCTTATGTTTGTCTTCGGCGGCCGTCTGGTGAACCTGTTTGTGGCCCCGGCGCTGGCGCTGGTCAACCAGATCCTGCTGTCGGCCTGAACGCCGCGCCTGGGCTCACGGGGAAAACGGCCTCGCTACAATAAGGCATTCTGACTTCACCTGTACCGAGGTTCCGTGCCCGACGCCGCCCACCCACTCGCTCCCACTGCCGCTCGCCGCGTTCTGAGCGGCATGCGCCCTACCGGCAAGCTGCACCTGGGCAACTACATGGGCGCTTTGCATAACTGGGTGCGTTTGCAGAACGAGTACGAGTGCTTTTTCTTTATCGCAGATGTCCACGCGCTGACGACCGATTACGCGACGCCGAGGGGCATTCCGGGCTTTACGCGCGAAGTTGCGCTGGACTGGCTGGCGGCGGGACTCGACCCCGAAAAGTGCACGATCTTTGTCCAGAATCACGTGAAGCAGCACTACGAGTTGTTCGGTCTTTTATCCATGATCACGCCCCTGAGCTGGCTGGAGCGGGTGCCGACTTATAAGGACCAGATTGAAAATCTGAAAGAAAAAGACCTCGCGACCTTTGGCTTTTTAGGCTACCCGCTGCTGCAGTCGGCCGATATCCTGCTCTACGGCGTTCCCGGCGGCTCGCTGCATGTACCGGTCGGCGCGGACCAGGTCGCGCATGTGGAGATCACGCGCGAGATCGCACGGCGCTTCAACTTTCTGTATGGGTCGGCCGGGGCTTCGCCAGGATTGCATGAGCGTACCGGGTCTTCATCCGGGCCGGAAAACACCTTGCTCAACGAGCCGCAGGTCCTGCTCACCCCGACGCCCAAACTCCCCGGCACCGACGGCCGCAAAATGTCGAAAAGCTACGGGAACTACATCCTGCTTTCTGACCCCGAGCCGGAAATTCGCAGGAAACTGAAGCCCATGGTGACGGACCCCGCTCGCGTTCGGCGAACCGACCCTGGTGACCCGGACAAGTGCCCGGTCGGCGACCTCCACAAGGTTTTCTCGTCAGCGCAAACGCTGGCCGATGTGTACGCCGGCTGTACGACAGCCGGCATCGGCTGCATCGAGTGCAAAAGCTGGCTCGCCGACGCAGTGGTTGCCGAGCTAGCTCCCATGGGAGAGCGCCGTGCTTATTACGGGAGCAATCCCCGGCTCGTGACCGACATTCTCGAGGCCGGCGATGCGCGCGCCGCCGTCGCCGCCGAGCAAACCATGGTTCCGGTGCGCGAGGCCATGGGGCTCGCTTGACCGAGAAAGCAACCCAGCCTGGAGAGCAACCGGACGGCAGGCCGACCGGAGCACCGGTCGCCGGCGAGTTGGCTTCCGAGCCGGCAGTGGAGCAGCCCGTTGCCGTGGCCGGATCATTCGACGCCGATCGAAATGTTCGACCGTCGTCGAAGCATGCCGCAAAGGCCACCACCACTCAAGGAAAGAAAAATCAGTCCGAAGCGGACCACCTGTTTCCATTCTCGGTGACGGTCGGTCACGTCTATGACGGGCCGCTCGACCTGCTGCTCGACCTGATCCGCAGGCAGGACATCGATATCTACGACATCCCCATCGCGCGGATCACGGCGCAGTTCCTCGCCTATGTCGAGCGGCTCAAGGAAACGGACATCGACAATGCGGGCGAGTTTATCTACACGGCGTCGCTGCTGATCCATATCAAAAGCCGCATGCTCCTGCCGCGCGCGGCAGTCGAGTCGCCGGACGAGGACGAAGGGCGGGACCCGCGCCTGGAGCTGGTCGAGCGGCTGCTGGAGCATGAGCGTTTCAAAAACGCCGCGCAGATGCTGCTGCAAAAACAGCAGATCGAGGCCGCCACCTGGACGCGTCCGCAGCTGCGCACTTTTCTGAACAGCACGGACGTAGAAGGCGAAATCGCTGCCGACGTCCCCGACCTGGTGCGGGTGTTTCAGAGCATTCTCGACCGCGTGCGCAGCCGGCCGGTGCTCGATATCAATGAGGACGCGGTCACGGTGGGCGCGATGATCGACTACCTGCGCCGGCGGCTGCTGATGGAAGACCGCCCGGTCGCGCTGAGCCTCCTGCTCGCCAACACCCGCTCGGAGCGGGCGCTGATCTCCGGCTTTCTGGCCCTGCTGGAGATGGTGCGCCTCCAGGCCATCCTGCTGCGGCAGGACGCGAACTTTGGCGAGGTGTTTATCAAAAAGCAGGACGGGTTTGAAGCCCTGATGGAAGAGCGCCTGCGCGGGCTGGAGGACAACTGGCAGTAGCCGTTTCCCTCCCCATGTTGGATTCACACAATATTCATCTGCGGCCTGCGCAGAATTGATGCGGAAGGCCACGCGGGGTTGGTAGCGTCGGAGGCAGCGGCGCGATCAAGCGCCCACGAGGTTCCGCTCCATGAGCCAGGCTTCTGTTGCCATTCCCAGACCGCAGGACGGCGGGCACGACCCGGCCGACCCAGCCAATCTTCTCCACAGCAAGATGGACAAAGGCCCGGGCAGGATCGGGATGATCGTTTTCGGGATCGTCCTGGTGGGCGGTCTCGGCTATGCGGCCGGGCAGATCATTCACGATCTTGCTCGCTCGCCGCAGCCCACCGTGTGGCCGTACATCCTGCTCGGCCTTGCCCTGCTCATCGCGCTCGGCTTTGAGTTCGTCAACGGCTTCCACGACACGGCCAATGCGGTCGCAACGGTGATCTACACGCACACGCTCGAGCCGCATATCGCCGTTGTGTATTCGGGTATGTGGAACTTTATCGGGGTGCTCACTTCGTCCGGCGGCGTGGCTTACACGATCGTTTCGCTGCTGCCGGTTGAGCTGATTCTGCAGGTCGGCTCCGGTGCCGGTTTTGCCATGATTTTCTCGCTGCTGATTGCAGCGATCATCTGGAACCTGAGCACGTGGTGGTTCGGGCTGCCGGTTTCGAGCTCGCACACGCTGATCGGCTCGATCATCGGCGTGGGATTGTCGAACCAGTTCATCAACGGCAAAAACGGCACCAGCGGGGTGGACTGGTCAACAGCAGCCGGCGTTTTCAAGGCTCTGATTTTTTCGCCGCTTATCGGCTTCGGCCTGGCTGCCATTTGCCTGCTGATTTTGAAGTTTTTCATCAAGAACCCGGCACTGTACAAGGCTCCCGAAGGGGACGAGCCGCCGCCGTTCTGGATCCGCTGCCTCCTGATCCTGACCTGCACGGGTGTGTCGTTCGGTCACGGCTCAAACGACGGGCAAAAAGGCATGGGCCTGATCATGCTGATCCTGATCGGCACCGTGCCGACCGCTTACGCGTTGAACCATGCGATGGGCTTCAAAGAGGTCACGACGTTTTCGGCAATCAGTGAGCAGGCCGAGCGGGTGTTTGCCGCGCACGCACCGGCGGGCGCGCCGCCCGTCGTGACCGCGCCCCAGGCCAATGGCTCGCCGGGGACGCCGACGACCGGGCAGGCTCCTGATCCGACTGCGGCAGGAGCCCTGAAAGCGCAGGGCGGGCCCGACCGTACCGCGCTGCTCGACTACGTGCGCACCAAGCAGTTCACCCCGGCGACGATGGTCGGTTTGGAGCAGATGTCAGGCCAGATCGAGCAGGAACTGCTCCAGTACAAGTCGCTGGCCAACGTGCCGCCGGCCCAGCAGCGCAACGTCCGCAACGACATGTACCTCCAGAGCGAGGCATTGCGCGAGATCGGCAAGCAGCATGCCGTGAAGTGGTCCGAGCAGGAAGCGCCAGTGATCGCGAACTACCGGAGCAATCTAGACAAGAGCACCAAGTTCATCCCGAGCTGGGTGAAGGTGGCCGTGGCGCTGGCACTGGGGCTGGGGACGATGGTGGGCTGGAAGCGCATTGTGATCACGGTCGGATCGAAGATCGGCAAAACGCACCTGACCTATGCGGAAGGGGCGTCGGCGGAGTTTGTCGCGGCGGCTACCATCATCATGGCGAGCCAGTACAACCTGCCGGTTTCCACCACGCACGTGCTTTCGTCCGCGGTGGCCGGCACCATGGTGGCCAACGGCAGCGGGTTGCAGATGTCGACGGTTCGCAATATCGCGCTGGCGTGGGTGGTGACGCTGCCGGCGGCAGCCCTGCTGGCCGGTGTGCTGTTCTGGGCGTTTCGGCTGTTTATGCACTAGGGGCGGGCTGATCCCATCGCCGTGGAGCGAGCAGGCCGGCGGCGCTTCGATACGATAGTTCTCGGAGCGCCCTTTCCCAATCGGGCGCTGGCGAGGGCTGGGCGACGAGTGGGTGCACGGGGCAAGATCGAAGCGGTGATCTACGCAGCGGAAGAGCCGGTGACGCTGGCGCAACTGGCCGCCCTCTTTGGAGACGAAGCGGTGGCCGAGCACGCCGCGACGGAAGCCCCGACGGAAGCCCCAGCGTCGCCGGAGCTGGACAAGCCAGGGTTGCCGGCCGTTCCGGAACCGCTGGAAGAAACGGAAGCGGTGGAAGCGATGGGGGCAGTTTCGCGGGAAGCCGCGTCTGAAAGCGCCACGGCGAGCGCGACGGTTTCGGCGGTACAGCCCGACGTGGACCGCCCAGGCGAGCCGGATGATGTGGAGGAAGCCGAGAAGCGCGGTCTACGATTGCGCGAGCGCGCCCGGCGCGAAGCGGTGCGCGCGGTCCTCGATGCCCTGATGGCTGAATACGACCGGAGCGATCGCGGGATGGAGATTCGCGAGATCGCGGGCGGCTTTCGGGTCGCGACCAAGCCGGAATACCACGACGCTGTTCGCGGCTTCGTAAAAAGCCTGAAGCCGCCGATGAAGCTGACACTGCCCGCGCTGGAAACGCTGGCGGTGATCGCCTACAAGCAGCCTGTGACTGCGCCCGAAGTGTCGGAGATTCGCGGTGTGGATTCGGGCGGCGTGCTGGGCTCGCTGGTCGGCCGCAAGCTTGTCACAACGGCCGGCCGCAAACAGGTGGTGGGACGGCCTATTCTGTATAAGACGACCCGCGAGTTCCTGCTGCGGTTCGGGCTGAAAGACCTGACCGAGCTGCCCAGCATGGAAGAGTTCGAAAAGATGGCGGGCGAGCTGGCGAGCATGGGCGAGGAGCCCCTGCAGAGTGATCCGGGCACCGAGAGTGAAAGCGCGTCCGCGCCAAGTGCGCCTACCGAGGTTTTTAACATGGCTGAAATGGAAGATAAAACTTCGGAAGCAAGCTCCGGCGAGGGAACCAGCCTCGGTGAGCGTCCGCGCTTGGAGCCGCTCATGATCGCCGTTGATGTTGAGGAAGTGGAGGCAAGCGGCGTTTCCGTCGACCGGAGCGGGAACCTTGTCGAGGACGCGGCGCATGGAAGTGGCCCCCCGGCCGGCGACAACGAGGAACAAGATGGCTGAAGAACGATTGCAGAAGATTATTGCCGCGGCAGGTGTCACCTCGCGTCGCAAGGCTGAAGAGCTGATCACGCAAGGAGCCGTGCAGGTGAACGGCACCATGGTGACCGAGCTCGGCACCAAGGCCGACCTTTCGCGCGACCACATTCGCGTGAACGGCAAGCTGCTGCAAGGGCCCGAGCGGCACCGCTACTACATGCTCAACAAGCCGCGCGGCTATGTCACCACCGTGAGTGACCCGGAAAAACGGCCCACGGTGATGCAGTTTTTCGAGCGCATCAAGAACGTGGGGCGCGTGTACCCGGTAGGTCGGCTGGACTACCTGAGCGAAGGCTTGCTGCTGATGACCAACGACGGCGAGCTCGCGAACCTGCTGACCAAGGCCAGTACGCAGGTCCCGAAAACCTACCTGGTGAAGGTGAGCGGGCGGCCCAGCGAGGAAGCAATTGCACAGTTGCGCGACGGCATCATGATCGATAAAGGCCGCTACGGGACGCGTGAAGGCCGGGTCCGAACCGCGCCGGTTGAGATCAAGCTATTGAAGGACGCGGAAAACCCCTGGTACGAGATGGTGCTGATTGAAGGGCGCAACCGCGAGCTACGCAAGATGTTTGAAGAGGTAGGCCACCACGTGGAAAAGATTCGCCGGGTGGGTTTTGGGCCGCTGGTGCTGGACCTGCCGCCGGGCGAATTGCGCGAGCTGGACGAGCGGGAAATACTTTCCTTGCAGCGCGTGACGCGGGCTCGGCCGGTCAAGAAAGTTTCGGCCGGCGAAGCACCGGATGCCGCGGCGCGCGCGAAGAGCGATGCGCCGGGCAGAAAGAGCACTGCCAACAAAACAGCGGCGCGTGGCAGGGCGAGTGGGCCTGCCGGCAGGGAAAAGCCTCGTACGGCACCCTCGCGCGCTCCGAAGGCATAAGGCGGACCTGCCGAAAGTGACGCCGGCTGCTTCACCCCATCGAGTTCGATATCGCTTCCTTTCGGCCCGGCCGAACAACAGTTGCCAGTGCTTGATCTTCCTACTCCCGCAGTGCCGAACTACCCACGCGCGGCGCGCGGACGGAGGAGAAGGACGCATGGCGGAAAAAGCAGACGCGAAAACATCTCGTTGCTGGCCCGGGTTTGAGCCGGTGCCCGGCAAAAGCGAACACGAAGAAGGCAGCTGCCGCAAAAAGCCCGCCAGCAAAAATGGGGGCAAAGAGGTAGATCGCGAGCGAAGCCGTAAAAAGCAGGTGGCTGCGGGCGGCAAGCGCGGGGACCAGGCAAAGAGCAAGAGCCCGGACGCGAGCGAGCGCAAAAGCGTGGCTAAGACTCATACGCGGACGAAAAAAGCTGCCGGCAAGAAAGCAACCGGTGCGACGGCGAAGAAAACTGCCGGTACACGCGCGAAGAAGAGCACCGGTACCGCTGCAAAGAAAACTGCCGGTACACGCGCGAAGAAAAGCAACGGTACCGCGGCAAAAAGGACCAGTGGCACACGCGCAAAAAAGAGCACGGCTTCCGCGCGTAAAACTGCCACGCCGGCCAAGTGAGACTCGCCTCCTTTTCCCGCGGGCAGGCTGCGCCAGCACGGCATTTCCGTGCCGTGCTGGAGAATGCTTCCAGGCCAGGCCGCGTATGCTTGGCTCCATGAGAAACCTATGGCTCGCCTGCGCCGGATGCCTGCTGCTGGCGGCAGGGGGCGCACGGGCGCAAACAGCAACAACTGCACCGCAGCTGGTGCGGGTCGAAATCCCGGGCGCCGGACCCGTGGTGGAGCTGCTTGCCGGCCCGGCCGGCACTCGTTATGCGCGGACGGCAAGCGGCAGGGTCTATCGGTCGACGGATAAGGGTGGGAGTTGGAGTCCGCTCCCCCTGCCGCCGCACCCCGGCCTGCGGGTTGAAATCCTTGGAGTTTCACCGGATTCGCTTCTGCTGGAAGCGACGTGGATGGAGGGCCATGCTTCGCGTGGCCTTGTGCTGCGTTCTTTTGATGGGGGCCGGACGTTCAAGGAAGCCAATCTGCCCTTGCAAACGCCAACGGGGGATGCGGGTTCCACGCCGGGGCCACGACTCGTATCCGACCCGAACCACCCTGCGACGCTGCTTCTGGCCACGGCACGGGATGGGCTTTGGCAGTCGGGCAATGGCGGTGCGAACTGGAGCCGGCTGCGCTCGTTCCCGGCGCTGCCGCTCAACGGTGCCGGGCTCACGTTTGTTAGTTTTGACCCGGCAAGCGCCAAAACGGGACGCGAGTCGCCCACGGTGCTTGCTGGCGTGGCCGATCCGTTTATCAACCTCATGCAGTCGGACGACGGCGGAAAAAGCTGGGTGCCGGTGCGGGGCGGTCCTGCGGGAATCTTTCCGAACCATGCCGCGATGGACGCGGACGGGGTGCTTTTTCTGAGCTTCGGCGACACGCCCGGCGGCAGGGCGGCAAGGATGACCCGCGGCGGGGTTTGGCGGTATACGCCGCGCACTCGGCAATGGCGGGAGATCACGCCGGCCGAGGCGCACGGGGCGGGGTTTGGGGCGGTGGCGGCCGAAGCC